>NZ_JAFQSO010000011.1 GCF_017409525.1 Methanobrevibacter sp.
AGCTGCTGGTTGTTCCACTGCATTCGCTACTGGTAATGCACAAACTGGTTTAAGCGCATGGTACTTATCCATGTACTTACACAAAGAACAACACTCCAGATTAGGATTCTACGGTTTCGATTTACAAGACCAATGTGGTGCAGCTAACGTATTCTCCATCAGAAACGATGAAGGATTACCACTCGAAATGAGAGGACCTAACTATCCTAACTACGCAATGAACGTAGGTCACCAAGGTGAATACGCTGGTATCTCACAAGCACCTCACTCCGCACGTGGAGACGCTTGGGCTTTCAACCCATTAGTAAAAATCGCATTTGCTGACAAAAACTTAGTATTCGACTTCAGTCAAGTACGTGCTCAATTTGCTAAAGGTGCATTAAGAGAATTCGAACCTGCTGGTGAAAGAACTGCTATTACCCCAGCAAAATAGAGATATAAACACGTAGGTAGGTGATTTTATCACCTACCTATTCCTTTATAAAAAATCAAGTTCACTTGATAAAATCAAACATTTTCAGTGTTGATATATAAATGTTGTTGCAATTCTGATATACAAAAATCAAGTTTACTTGAAAAATTCCAAAACATTTATATTAATGATTTAAAAAAAGTATTAGTATACAATAATTAACATATGATATTATTGTAGTCAAAGGTGATTTTTGTAAGGAACAAAATCATTTAAATAAAATCATTTCACGTTTATTAAATGATCAATTTAATAAAAAATATGGAGGAAAAAAATTATGGACCCTGTAACATTAGGTGTAGTTGCATTAATGGGTGCAGTTGCTACAATCGGAGGGGCTGCAGAGGACTTAGAATCAGATATCGGTTCTCAAAGTAACCCTAACTCTCAAGTTCAACTCGCTCCACAGATGGGACATTTACACCGTATGATAAACAAGGCGACTTCTGGTGAACCAGTCGCTTATGGTGTTTGGTGTGGTGTTGCTGGTGCTATTGCAAGTATGTTGTTGGCTTTAAATATTATGCCAATCGTTGCTATTGCAGTTGGTGCTTGTGTCGCTGCTTTTGTTCACTCTATTTATACTGTTACATCCCACATGGGAAGGATTGTTGGACAATCCCAATTTGAACAACCATTATTTATGGATGTATTAACACAATCTTTAGGACCTATCGCAGGTCACGGATTTATAACTAGTTTTTGTATTGTTGGAATTTCATACTTAATGATTCTTCCAATTAATGGTGTTGCATTACATGTATTCCCATTACCACTCTTAGCAGTACTTTGGGGTATTGCTCTAGGTGCTATCGGTTCTTCAACCGGGGATGTTCATTACGGTGCAGAAAGCGAATATCAAAAATTCGAATTTGGTGGAGGAACCCCTGTAGCTATTCAAGGGGATATTGTAACTAAAGCTCCATTAGGTGCTAAAAACTCTATGGATGTAGTAAACTTCTGTGCTAAATTCGGTGGACCATTAACTGGTTTCTGTTTCGGTCTCGTTGTATTCTTTAGTTTCTGGAATACAGTAGTATTCGGAATAACTGGCGGTATTATTGTTGGTATTATAATCATCATCTTATTGATCATTATCGATGATAGATTAGAAGTATTTGCAAGAAACCAATATGGACCATATGAGGAAGAATAAGGAGGTTTCGATTATGGATCCAATTACATTAATTTTATTCATCGCAATAGGCGGTATTATGATTGGTGCAGGTGTGCACTTTATCCCTGTAGGAGGAGCTCCTGCAGCTATGGCAACAGCTACCGGTGTAGGTACTGGTACTGCTATGTTAGCTGCTGGTGCAGGTTTAACAGGTCTTATTACTGCCGCATCAATGATTATCCCTGGTGAAGCGATGCCGGCATTCTATATAGTTGGTATTGGCGGAGCTATTGGTGCTATGATCATGATGGGTATTACCATGCTCATTGCAAACTTAATCTACATTTTCGGTGTAGGTGTAGTTCCTGCTGCATCTAAAGTTCCTGTGGACTGGATTACCAAACGTAACCAAGAAATTTACAAAACTCCTGGTACCGAAGGTCACGGTGTACCTCTCACTTCATTCATAAGTGGTCTTATTGGAGGACTTCTTGGTGGTTTCGGTGGAGGACTTGTCTACTGGGCACTTTATAGTGCTATTGATGCTGGTAAATTAGGAGTAGAACCTGCAGTAGCTGTCGGAATTGCTGCTATTGGAGGTGTAGGTGTGTTCTTTATTAACTCAGTAATTGCTTCTTATAACATTGGTGGTACCATTGAAGGTATGCACGATCCAAAATTCAAAAGGATTGGAACTGGAGCTATTGCTTGTGCTATCGCATCTATCGTTGTCGGAATATTTTGTGTTATTTTAACTGGAGGTATCTAAATGTCTGCTGGTGGAAGTGCTGACGGTGCAGCTGCAGGTGCAGTAAGCTCAACTCTCTTATTAGCTTTAGGTATCGTTGGCGGATTACTTTGTATATATTTATCCGGATTTTTAGGATCAGTTGTAGGCCCAGTCATTGCTGCTATCGGTGCAGTCCTCGCTATTGTTTGGGGATCAGATGCAATTCGTAGAGTAGCAAGTTACGGTTTAGGTACTGGTGTACCATCTATTGGGTACATGTCCCTTTCTGTTGGTGTTATCGCTGCTTTAACTGGTATTGTTTTAACAAACACTTTAATAAAAATGCCAATAGCCGGACCTGTCGCAGCTTTTGTCATTGCTGTAGTTATCGGTGCAATTATCGCAATTGTTGCAACTAAAATTGTAGGTATGAAAATCCCAATCATGCTTCAATGTACTATTGAAATTGCTGGTGCTGCTGCATTATCAATTTTAGGATTCGCTGTTGCTATTGCAGGCAGTTACGACATGACTCTTATCTTCGATAAAGTTGTTGCAACTGGTTTAATTGCTGTATTATTCATTATGTGTACCATGGCTATCCAACACCCATTCAACGCATGTTTAGGACCTAACGAAGACCAAGTAAGAACCCTCAAATGTGCAGCATCCACTGCATTTTTATCCATGACTATTACTGGTCTCATGGCTTTAAGTCTTGATGGAATCTCATGGTTCATTGTATTCATCGTAGGTTTAATTGGATGGATCATCTCATTCAGAGCATTTGTAATTGCTTCATGTAATGATGCAGCTTCAACCAAATGGGCTGGTTTATGGCCTGAAGTAGGAGAATAGAATAGGAGGAATAAATATGGCTCAAATGTTACCTATGATTCAGGTTATACCTGAAATGAATTTCGCATTAGACCCTGTAACTGGGGTTATCGGATCATCTTTAGGTTCAGGAGTTGTGCTCCTCTCTATGGATGACGTAAATGAACAAGTAGCAAAAGTGGAATTGGCTGCTGATGAATTAATGGCTTCATTAGACCCATATACAAGTCCTGTTGGATCTTTCCCTGGAAGGGAAGGCTCATATATTACTGCAGGAATGTTAACAAACATGGTATATGGATTCTTATTAGCATCTTTCATCATATTCGCTGCATTCCCGATTTTACAAGCGTTGGGGGTATTATAGATGGCTGATAAAAAAGCTCCTGCAGACGGCTGGCCAGTTATTAGTGGGGATTACATTGTAGGTGATCCTGAAAGCCCTGTTGCTGTAACTACTCTTGCTTCTCACATTGAAGCAGATTTATCTGGAGCAGCTATTGCAGGTCCATGTAAAACAGAAAACTTAGGAATAGAAAAAGTTGTTGCAAACATTATTTCAAATCCTAACATCCGTTTCTTAATTGTAACTGGTGCTGAAGTACAAGGACACATTACTGGTCAAAGTATTAAGGCATTATATGAAAATGGTGCGGACCCAGATAAAAAGAAAATTATCGGTGCAACCGGTGCTATTCCTTTCGTAGAAAATATTCCACTCGATGGTATTGAAAGGTTCCAAAATCAATTGGAAATTGTTGATTTAATTGATACAGAAGATACTGGAGCAATTAACTCAAAAATTAAAGAATGTGTAGAAAAAGATCCTGGTGCTTTTGAAGAAGAAGCTATGGTTATTTCCGTTGATGAGGATGGCGACGATGATGACGATGGAGAAGAAATGAAAGTTGTATCTGCTGAAACTGCTCTTATTGAAGCAAGAATCAGAGATATTAACACTAAAATCGACATGGTCGGTGCTGTCCAAAGAAATATGGCAGGTAATTATGCCGGTAAAGTCCAAGGAATAATGATCGGATTAGCTTTCACTTTAGTGATTGGGGCTTTATTCTTGTTATAAGGAGGTTTAATTATGGTGCAAATTTCTAATAAACCAAATATTGGCGGAATGAAAAACGCTGCAGAAGATGCAGAATACAGTTCAAAACTTATTGCAAGAGACGGAAAATTGTTCGCAGGTTTACTAGCGACTAGAGTAAAAGGATTTGCTATTGGTATGTGCATAGCTGTTCTTTTAGTTGTAATTATTCCAGCCCTTGCAAAAGCATGTGGATTATAGAGGTGTTATTATGAGTGAAGGAGATTCAATACCTCAAGTTATGGTTTCAGCAGATGATTTCAATGCAATCGCAGCAAAATTAGATGATGCTGAAGAAAAAGTTGATTTCACTGTTGGGGAATATTATCAACGTTTAGGCCAACAATCTGGTAGGGATGTTGGTATATTATATGGTATTATACTAGGATTAATAATTTTAATTACAATTATTAAATTCGGTGTAATCTAATTAAGGAGGTTCGTACTTATGTTTAGATTTGATAAAGAACAACTCGTCGTAGATATGAACGGAGTAAAAATGGGGGGTCAACCTGGTGAATACCCTACCGTTTTAGCAGGAACTATCTTTTACGGCGGACACAAAATTATTAGTGATGAAAAAGCAGGTGACTTTGATAAAGACGCTGCTGATGGATTAATTAAAACTATGGAAGAAATGTCTGATGTAACCGGAAACCCTTGTGTTGTACAAACTTTCGGTGCTACTGGTGAAGCTATGGTAAAATACTTAGAATTTGTAGGGGACGTCTGTGACAAACCTTTCCTTATCGACTCAACTGCAGCATCTGCAAAAATTGCAGGTGTAGAATATGTTCAAGATGCAGGATTAGCTGATAGGGCTGTTTACAACTCTTTAAGTATGGCAGCAGAACCTGGTGAAATCGAAGCTGTTAAAAACTCAGACATCGATGCATCCATTCTATTAGGTTTCAACCCAATGACTCCTGGTGTAGAAGGTAAAATCGAAATTTGGGAAACTGGTGGATCTGTAATCGACCAAGGTATTCTTGAAATGGCTGATGAATGTGGAATCACCAAACCATGGATGGACGTAGCTGTTACTCCATTAGGTCAAGGTGCAGGACCTGCAGTAAGAACTGCTTACGCAGTAAAAGCTAAATGGGGATACCCAGTAGGATCAGGTATTCACAACGTACCTTCCGCATGGGACTGGTTAAGAGGATACAAAAAAGAACACAAAGAAGCATGGCCTGTTTGTGATATTGGTTCAAACATTGTTCAACAAATGGCTGGTGGAGACTTCGTTCTTTTCGGACCAATCGAAAACTCAAAACTTGCATTCCCTGCATGTGGTATGGCTGATATTATGATTGCTGAAGCAGCAAAAGATATCGGTACCGAACCTGTAGAAGACCACCCAATTAACAACTTATTATAAACAAAAGGGTCCCGATTAGATGAAAACATTCATCTAATCATTTTTTTCTATTTTTTCAACACTTTTTTTAAAATTATTTGATAAAATTTATATTATCATAAAAAGATATTTATAACTAAGTTTTAATTGAGGTTATAAAATGTCTTTTTTAAGTAAAATTTTTAATAGAGGTCCAAAACCTATTATTGCTCATTCTAAGGAAGGTAATTTGGCATCTTTAACTGCACAGCAAGCGGGCCCTGCAAGTCCGGGTGCCGTTAAGAAACCTGATGTTTTTTATGTCACTGCTTCTGTCGAGTTAGGTAATACAACAACCAAATGCATTGTCATGGCAACCAATTTGAACACTAGTGAATCTTATTTGCTTAATAAAACAGTTAAAATGACAAGGGATATCAGACCGCCTAAACCAACTGAAGAGGTGTTCGGTAAAACCGTTTGGGGAATTGAGCTTTCAAAAGAAGCTGTCACTGAACTTATTAGGGATACTGTTTTAGAATCTCTTAAGAAATGTCGTGTGGATAAAGATGAGGATTTGGATTTCGTTGTTAGGTCAACTGGTGTAACTGCAGGTTTTGCAACCGCAGAGGAAGCGGGCCAATTAATCATCGCGCTTGCTGACGGTTGTCTTGAAGCTGATATTCCACCTCGTAAGATGTCTCCTGCAATGAGCGTGTCACAGCTTCCTGAGAAGTTGCATAGGCACACCCTTTTGGAAAACATCATGTTTGATGGGGCGGTTGTTAGTGTAGTTCCTCCTGAAGGTAAGGAAACAGTTGCTAATGAGATGGAAGGTGAACTTGTTACTGCTGGAATAAAGTTGGGCGCTAAATGGACAGATGTGGATTACAGAAACCCTTGTGTATCTTTGGACTTTGGATCAACTTTAGCCGGCCGTATAGTTAATGATAATGAACCATATGCGAACACTGTAGGAAACTTTTTGGGTCTTGCAGGTGTTGTCAGCGACTCTTTAGCTAGGGGTTCTGGGTTGATTGACAAGAAAAACGGTGCGGCATTGGATATATATTCTGATAAGGCAATGAAAAAAGCAGATCACAAGCAGGCTGAAGCAAATGCCCTTGAAGCCCATAAACTAATCAACATTACCAAAGTTCCGATGGATGTTGAAAGGTTTGGTACAGTTCCTGTAAATCCTGAAGCGGCCAATAATGCCGGAACAACATTAATCGGTTGTGATGTTGGATTCAACGGGGATAAATTGCCTGAACTGATGGATGTCGGTGCACAGTTCTATGATGAGTACGGTCTTCCAACCTTGCTTTCAACCTTGGATTATGTAAGTACCAATATCGTTACAAGATGTTTGGATGTTGCATTTAAGGAAAACGTCATCATTCCGGGCTCTGCTTTAGGCATTACCGGTAGGGCAGGTATTACAGGACGCAAACCGCAACTTATTTTGGAAGCCGTTCAGGATAAGTTTGAGAAAATCGTATTTGTAGAGGATGGTCTTGCATTAGGTTCTGCAATCATGGCTCGTTGCATGAACTCAATGGGTACTCCTAAAGTTCCTATTGGAGGTAAACAGGGCGGCAGATGTATTCTTAAAGATCGTATGAAAATGGCTGGCGGAAAATTCGCTTAAGCGCATGTGGTTTGTCATGATTTATGCAGTTTTGATGGCTGGAGGTAGAGGAACTAGGCTAGAAGTTCCTTGCGAAAAACCTCTTTTTAAATTATGCGGCAAACCATTAATTAAATATGTGCTTGACAATCTGAATGCCTCTAAATTGATTGACAAAATCGTTATTGCAGTTAGCCATCACACCCGTGAAACTACAGAATATCTTAAGTCTTTTGAAGGAAATTTTGATATATTGGATACATCCGGTGATGACTACCTGACTGATTTGTCATTTATTTTAGATTACTTTGAAAAGAAGTCCAGTGATGACACGCTATTGTTCATTAATGCCGATTTGCCTTTTATATCAACTGAAACCATTGATTGCGTATTGGAGTATTATTTTAAGTCTGATAAAGATGCGCTGTCCACATTAGTTCCAGTTGAGATTTTTAAGGAGTTGGGATTGAACTATTCATATGAATTCAATGGATATGTCCCTTCGGGGTTGAATGTTTTGAGAAGCATTAATATTGTTCAGGATGAAGACCAGCTAATCATTGCAAAAAAGGAATTGGCATTGAATATTAATACTCTTTTGGATAGCAAAGTTGCTGAAAAATTTTACAAAGAATATTATGTTTAAATATAATGAAGTTATATATTTATATAATTGAATTTAATTTTTATTAGGTGATTAAATGGAAAATAAACAAATTCCTAAAAGAGAAGAAAAATTATGGAGTGAAATCAGAAACTATCAAGTAGCTACCAACAATGCACGTATTCTTGGTGTATTGGATGAATTGATCATTAATGAAAAAACAGGTAAAATTGTTGATATAGCTATTAGGGTTGAAAGTGACCGTAATATTCATGTAAAAGGCGCTAAAAGAAATGGAGACTTATTGTTAGTTCCTTTTGCTAAAGTTGAAAAAGTCGGCGAATTTATTATTGTAACTGAATAATTTCAGTTATTCTCTTTTTTTATTTATTTTTTCTAACTATTGTTAACTATTTATATTTAGTAATGCTATAATTATTATAGTATAAAACAAATTCATATTTTATTTTTTAAAGGTGATTGTATGTTGCTTGAAATAGAAAATTTGGCAGTTGAAGTGGCTGGAAAAAGAGTTTTAAAAGATATCAATCTCTCCATTGATGAAGGGGAAACTCATGTTCTTTTAGGGCCTAATGGTGCCGGTAAAAGTACTTTGTTTTTAACCATTTTAGGTTTTCCACAATACGAAGTAGTTCAAGGTTCCATTAAATTCAAAGGCCAGGATATTACAAAATTAACTACTGCTGAAAGAGTCAAATTAGGTATTGGAGTAAGTTTCCAAACACCTCCTTCAATTAGAGGTGTTTCTGTAAGGGACTTATTAAAAATAGAATCTCATCAGGATATGGACGAAGAATTGAATCCTAGAATGCAGGAATTGGCTAAGCAGCTCAAGTTCAGCGATGAATTTTTAGACAGGGATGTTAATCTGGGATTCTCTGGGGGAGAAGTAAAACGTTCTGAAATCTTGCAGTTGTTGGCTCAAATGCCGGATTTCACCATGTTTGATGAACCTGATTCTGGTGTGGATATTGAAAATGTTGAATTGTTAGCTTCTGAAATAGGCACTTTATTGGATAAAGATAAGCCACAAGGTTCAAGAAAAAGAAGTGGTCTTTTAATTACTCACTTAGGTTATATTTTAAACTTTGTTAGTGCAGATAAGGCGCATGTTTTAATTGATGGGGTTATCTCTTGTTCTGGAAACCCTACTGAAATTTTAGAAGATATTAGAAAAAACGGTTTTAATGGATGTGTTGAGTGTGCGCAATGTTTATGAAGATGCTCAAAGAGCTAAAGATAAAAAAGCAGCTTTAGGTGCTGATGTTACTATTGAAAATTTCACTGATGAAACTGTAAATGCATTGGATATGATTGATGACTTGAATGATTTGGACAAACAAACCAGAAAAGACCTTCTTCAAGTCGGTGTGGATACTAATGAGGAGAATAGGTCAGGTTCATTTTTACAAGTCGATCAGAGCAATATCTTTACAAACAATTCGATGTCCAGTTCAATCGAAGTCATGAACATCGGTATTGCATTGGAAAAATACAATTGGCTTGAAGATTATCTTTGGAATGTCGTAAAACCTGATGCGGACAAATACACTGCAAAAACCGCTTTAAGAGAAGAGGAAACTGGTGTAAAGAGCGGTTACTTTGTAAGGTCTCTTCCTGGAACAAAAGAGGTGATGCCGGTTCAAGCTTGCATGTTTATCAGTGATGAGGATATTATGCAGACCGCACACAATGTTATTATTGCTGAAGAGAATTCAGAATTGCATTTGATTACAGGATGTGCAACTGGAGATGATGTAGGCTCAGCAATGCACGTTGGTGTGTCTGAAATGTATTTGAAACCGGGTTCCAAAATCACTTTCACAATGGTTCACAACTGGGCTGAACAGGTTGAAGTACGTCCTAGAACAGGCGTTAAAGTTGGGGGTGATGCAACCTACATTAACAATTATATTTTAACCAGTCCCGTAAGCACAATTCAATCTTTCCCTACTGCTTATTGTGACGGTAAAAATTCAAGAGCAATCTTCCAAAGTATTCAGGGAGGTAAAAAGGATTCAATTATCGATGTTGGCTCAAGGGTTTTATTGAATGCTGAAGGAGCTAGAGGCGAAGTCATCTCTAGAGCGGTTGCTCAAGACGAATCCAAAATTTATGCAAGGGGACACTTGGCAGGTACTGTTCCTAATGTTAAAGGACATTTGGAATGTCATGGGCTCGTATTGTCTGATGATAGTTTTATCTATGCAGTTCCTGAGCTTGAAGCCAGTTCCTCAAACTTGGAAATGTCTCACGAGGCTGCAGTCGGTAAAATTTCTGAAGAAGAGATTAATTACTTGACTTCAAGAGGAATAGCTGAAGAAGACGCAGAATCCATGATTGTAAGAGGATTTTTAAATATGGATATTACTGGTCTTCCTGATGAATTAGCTGAGCAAACTCAAAGAATGATTGACATGAGTCTTGATGGAATGTAATTCCATCTATTTTTTCTTTTTTTTCTATTTAACTTCTTTATATTTATTTTCTAAAAATCTTGTTTCATAGTATATAAACTTTTTGACTTTAGTTTCTAAGTAAGCTTTATATTAATTATTAATGAAATATATTAATCAGTACATAATGTTCTGCTGAGCTAGCTCATTAAGTACATAAATTGTGATTTTAAGGCATACCTAAACAGTATTCCTTAAAAGAAAAATTTTAAAATTTTTTAAAAAACTTTAAAATTGGATTTAGAAAGATGCAAATTTTTCTAAAATCGGAAAAAAAATATTTATAGAGGAGGAGAAACTCTATGGCTGATGATGTAAAAATTGTAATGTTTTGTTGCAACTGGTGTTCCTATGGAGGAGCAGACACAGCAGGTACTGCAAGGATGCAATACCCACCGAATATTAGAGTTATTCGTGTAATGTGTTCTGGAAGAATTGATCCACAATTTGTTTTAAAAGCATTTAAAGAAGGTGCTGACGGTGTATTTGTAGCTGGATGTCACATGGGTGACTGCCACTATGACGCTGGTAACTACAAATTAGATCGTAGAATGAGATTAATTTATAGATTAGTTGAAGATATGGGAATTGGAAAAGAAAGAGTTCACCACGACTGGATTTCTGCATCCGAGGGTGAAAAATTCTCTGAATCTGTTAAAATGATGGTTAACAGAATCAAAGATTTAGGTCCAGCTCCATTGAAAGAACAAATCGATGCTGAAAAATAGATTGGAGGAATGAATATGGCAGATAAAGTTAAAATAGGAACTATGTGGTTCGGCGGATGTTCCGGTTGCCACTTATCCATTGCGGATTTCCACGAATCCTTAATTGATGTAATGGAATTTGCAGATTTTGAATTTTCCCCTGTGCTCATGGATACTAAATATGACGAAGTCCCTGAATTAGACATTATTATTGTCGAAGGTGGAGTAAGAAACGATGAAAACAGAGAATTAGCTGAAATGTTAAACGAAAAAGCTAACATGGTAATCTCTTACGGAACTTGTTCATGTTACGGTGGTATTCCAGGTCTTGGAAACTTATGGACAGTTGAAGAATTAGAAGAAGAAGCATACATTAACTCTGTATCCACTGTAAACCCTGAAGGTATTATTCCTCACGAAGATGTACCTCATCTCGAAAGCAGAGTAAGACCTATCGGTGAAGTTATGGATATTGACTTAATGATTCCAGGTTGCCCACCTCGTTCTGATGTTGTAGCTGAAGCTATTTTAACATTATTAAGAGGAGAAACTATTGAATTACCTTCAACTAACCTCTGTGAAGTATGTCCTAGAGAAAAACCACCAGCTGGTTTAGCAATGGACTTCATTAAAAGACAATTCGAATTAGGTGCTCCTGAACCTGATTTATGTTTAATTACCCAAGGTTTAGTATGTATGGGTCCTGCTACCGTATCATTATGTGGTGCAGAATGTCCTTCCATTGGTATCCAATGTAGAGGATGTTACGGTCCTACTGCTAAAGTATTAGATCAAGGAGCAAAAATGATCAGTGCGATTGCATCTGACTACGGTGTACAAGAAGATAAGACCGTTGATCCTGAAACTGTCGCAGATCAATTAGATGATATTGTAGGTACTTTCTATACTTACACATTACCTGCTGCTTTAGTACCAGTTAAAATGCAGAAAGGAGGAGAATAAAATGGTTAAACTTACTATGGAGCCTGTCACTCGTATTGAAGGACACGCAAAAATTACAGTACATCTTGACGATGCTGGAAATGTAGAAGAAACAAGATTACACGTTATGGAATTCAGAGGTTTTGAAAAATTCTTAACAGGTCGTCCTGTAGAAGAATTACCAAGATTAGTACCTCGTATTTGTGGTATTTGTGATGTACAACACCACTTAGCAGCTGCTAAAGCTGTTGACCAAATCTTCGGATATGATGATTACGAAATCTTACCTGCTGCATACAGAATGAGAGAAATTATGAACTGGGGTTCCTACATGCACTCCCACGCTCTTCACTTCTACTTCTTAGCAGCACCAGATTTAATCATTCCAAATGGAACCAGAAAAACTAGAAACGTTTTCCAAGTAATTAAAGACATGCCTGAAATTGCACTTCAAGCTATTAACATCAGAAGAAACGGTTTAGAAATGGTTAGAAAAATAGGCGGTCGTCCTATTCACCCAACCTCATCCACTCCTGGTGGTATTTCAACCGAATTAGATGATGAAACTCAAAAAGACTTACTTGAAAGAGCTAAACAAAACGTAGAATTAGCACAAGCTACTTTAGATTTAGCTATTCCTGTATTTGAAGAAAACATCGACTTAATTGCTTCATTAGGTAACTTCGGTGACACCAGACACTGTGGTACCGTAAAACCTGATGGAACTTGGGATGTATATAATGGTAACATCAGATTCAGAGACAAAGACGGTAGTGACATGTTTGAATACAGAAACGAAGAATATACCGACTATGTTGCTGAACACGTAAAACCTTACTCCTGGTTAAAATTCCCTTACATTAAAGAAATGGGATACCCAGAAGGTATTTACAGAGTTGCACCATTATCCAGGATTAACGTCTGTGACCAAATGCCTAAAGAAGCACCTCTTGCACAAGAAGCTCTTAAAGCTTTCCGTGATGCATTTGGATATGCTCAAGCACCATTATTATTCAACTATGCTAGACTCATAGAATTATTAGCATCAGCTGAATGTGCTGCTGCAGCATTAGAAGAAGATTTATCCGCTCAAAAATTCCCAGATGAATTAGAAAGAACCGAAGGTAAAGGTGTAGGTATTGTAGAAGCTCCTCGTGGTACTTTAATCCACCACTACGAATCTGATGACAATGGATTATGTAATTATGCTAACATTGTTGTAGCTACAATCCAAAACAACCCAGCTATGGAAATGGGTATTCACCAAGTTGCTAAAGATTACATCAAACCTGGTGTAGAAGTAGATGATAGTATCTTCAACTTAATGGAAATGGTTATCAGAGCTTACGACCCATGTTTATCTTGTGCTACCCACTCAATGGATAGCCAAATGAGATTAGCTGAAGTAGATATTGTAGACAGTGAAGGAAACCTCATTAAAAAATTCTAAATTTAAGGGGGTTTTTATAAATGATAGTATTTAATGAAGATGGCTGTATAAAATGTGGTGCTTGTGAAGGTACTTGCCCTACATCAGCTATTGAGGTAAAACCTGACGCTATTATTAACTGTGATCTTTGTGGAGAAGAACCTAAGTGTGCAGATGTTTGTCCTCAAGGCGCATTAAAAGCAGAAGAATACGAAATCGCAGAAGGTATCACTCAAATAAGATTAGTATTCAACTCTATTAAATGTGACTCATGTGGAAAATGTGCTGAAGTATGTCCACAAGAAACTATTAATGTTACTGGCGCTAAATTAAAAGAAGTTGAAGGATTCTGTGTAATGTGTCAAAAATGTGTTGACATTTGCCCAGTTGACGTAATTGGAGTTCCTGGCTTTAAAGAACCTGCTGAATATGAACTTGACCTTAAAGGAAAAGGTCCTGTTTACATCAAGGATTGTGTCGGATGTGGATCCTGTGTTGAACCATGTCCTGTAGGCGCTATCACTCTTGAAGAAGTTGGAAGCCCAATTACTGTAAATGATGATTGTATTAGATGCGGTTTATGTTCTCAAACTTGTCCTTGGAATGAAATATTCATTTCAGAAAAAGTACCTGTTAAACGTTCTAAAGAAATCAAATCATTTACTTTCGATTCAGCAAAATGTATTGGTTGTAACACTTGTGTAGAAGCATGTCCTGGTGACTTTATTTCTGCAAACAGTGCTAGTTTAACTGTTGCTATTCCTAGTGTCTGTGCTGCATGTGGCTTATGTGTAAAAATGTGTCCTGTTGATGCATTAGACATTGAAGTCGAATGGGGTGAAGGTGCTCCTGTAGATGCAGAAGGTATTGGAAGAGATGTAGAAAAATGTGACTTCATTGGTGCATGTGCTAACAAATGTCCTACTGAAGCTATTCGTGTAGTTACCAAAACTGGTATGTCCTGCCCTGCTTTAGTAGAAACTGATGCGGAACCATCATTCACAAGTTGTATTAGATGTGGAGCATGTGCTTCAGTATGTTCTAACGATGCATTAAAAGTTGATCAATACGAATTAACTATTGATGGTGAACCTGTCATTAGAGACAGAATTGCTTTCAACCCATCTAAATGTGACCAATGTGGTGACTGTATCGAAGCATGTCCTTATGACATGATTCACAAAACAGAAAATCCTAAATTACCAATTGCAGGATTCTGTACTTTATGTGGTCAATGTCTTGAAGCATGTCCAGAAGACGCATTATGTTATAAATAGGTGTGATAACACACCTTTATTTTTTTCTTTTTTTAAAAAACTAGTTCAATTTATTCATTACTGTTTTTCCTTTAACGATTGTCATTACAGGCATTCCAATGTAACTCCAACCGTCAAATGGAGAATATTCTGCTTTTGTTTTAAATTCTTCAATATTGAATTTTCCTTCTTGCTTTAAGTCAATTACTGTAAAATCAGCATCATATCCAATGGCTATCTTTCCTTTATTCTTAAGCCCATATACTTTTGCGGCATTTTCAGATAAAATTTTTGGAATGATCTTCAAATCTATATTTCCTCTATTGACTTCAGTTAAAAGCAGAGGTATTACTGTTTCCAAATTTGGGATTCCAGGTGATGAACTCCAAACACCTTTTGATTTATCTTCCATGGTGTGGGGAGCATGGTCAGTTCCAATTATTGAACTGGAATCTAAATCGTTAATGCTAATGCTGTCTTGTTTTTCTCTTAATGGTGGATTTGTTTTTATTAACGTATCATATACATTGAATGCGGAATTGTCAAGCAATAAATGATGTGGTGTAAATTCCCAGCTTACTTCCTGTGTTTTACTTGCATCTTTTGCAAGATTCAATGATTTGGATGAACTTAAATGGCATATGTGCAGTTTCAAATTATTTTTTCCTGCAAGTTTGATGGCCTGTTCTACAGATTCGTCTTCAGATTCTGCAGGTCTTGCATAACTGTAGTCTATTGCAGTATTCTTTTCCTTTTGTTTTAATTTTGCTGTTTCCTCTTTCACTATAGATTGCTTTTCACAATGCACTGAAACAAGCCCGTTATATTCAGTTGTTTCTTTCAATTTTCCTAAATCGGCAAATATTCTTTCTAGACTTTCATCGCTTTCCAAATCCATAAAAATCTTAAAGGACACTGGATTTAATTTGATGATTCTTTCCATTTCTTCAAGAGTGTTATGCCCCGCTTGGAGTTCGAAATTAACAACAGATTTGTCCTTGGCTATTTTGATTTTTTCTTTAAGAGCATTGTAGGTATTGGTTTTCGGGATGGTGTTTGGCATGTCTATAACAGTTGTGAAACCTCCATTTGCAGCACTTAAACTTCCTGTTTTAAAATCTTCTTTTTGTGTCAGGCCAGGATCTCTGAAATGAACATGAGGATCAATTAAACCCGGCAATATATAATTATTCCTTATGTCAATATATTCATCTGCTTTAATGGGATTTTTTGAAATTTCTGTTATTTTCCCGTTTTCGATTTTAATGTGATGTTCTCCGATAGCATCTACAAGCTTACAATTTTTTATTACTAAATCCATTGTTAATCCCCAATTTTTATAGTTTATAATATATTATTCATCACTTTAAAACATAATCTTTTTTTAATTTAAGATTTATATTATAATTCATGTCTCAAGTTTCAAATATTCTCAAGAGGGATATGGAATTATTTTTAAATGATCTGCATAGCGATAGTAAAATTTCTGACACTACTTCTGATGCTATTTTATTGGCAGATTTTACAGAGTATAATCCTTTACATAACGGTCATTTTCATTGCATGAACGCTACAAAATATATGTTTCCTAACTCGTTATTTGTAGCTGTTGTACCAGGGTTATTTGAGAGAAGTGGTAGAGGCATACCATATATATTGCCAAGGGAAGTTAGGGCAGAAATTGCAATTTCTGTCGGTGCCGATATTGTGGTTGAAGGTCCTCCTATGGGGATTATGGGGTCAGGCCAATATTCATTATGTCTTTGTAAGATGTTTCAGGCATTAAATGCCGATTATATTCCTAGAGGGTATAAGCCTGTTGAAGGCATGGATAAGATTCTAAAAAGGATTAACATGGGGCATCGAGTTGTTTCAAAACCCTATAAAATTGTAGATAAAACAACAAATGAAATTTTATTGAAAGGCAAATTGGAGGAAGACAATTATGTCATTACTTCTTTTTCGAATTCCTTAAGCAAAATCGGTTTTGATTATACAGATAAGTTTATTTTTGTCGAGCGCATCAATGGCGTAAGCGGTACTCTTATTCGCGAAAGCATATTGGAAGACAATTTGAATGATGTAGTGGGCATGATGCCTTCAAAGACAATTGAAGTTTTAAAGCGTGAAATCGATAATGATTCGATTATCTATGGCATTCGCGATGTTGAAAAGATTTTGGACACTGCAAATAATTATAGTCTTGATGAACTGTCAAGTTTAAATCTATTCAATGATAAATTAGCTAAAAATATTGTTGATAATAGGCCTTTTGAGGATATTGATGAGTTGCAAAATGCTATTCTTCAAGGATTTTCATCACATTTCCGCCAAAGGGTTTTAAGCATTTTGGAAAATCCGATACCTAAAGAGGTAATTTCCCAATATATCGATAAGTATCCTACAGTGATTAGAATTTTAGGATATAAAAATGAAGAATGTTTGGAAAAATTTAAAAAAAAGATAAATAATGAAAATATTTCATTATTTTAGCGGGATGCCAATAAATTATTAATGACATTCTGTGGATTTTTAAGTGCATATATTGAATCCAAAAATGTTGGGTAGCTTGAACTTAAGATGAACAAGTAAAGGATGTAATATATTACAATTAAAATCACGATGATGAGTATTATTGTTAACACTACATCGACAATGCCCATAGGCTCTTTTTCTTCTTTGTAATTAATGTTGTGAATGCTTTCTTTTTTATCCTTTTCAACCTCTGCTCTGAGCCCATGCTCTCTTTCAATTTCAGCTCTGATTCTAGCTTCCATTTCTTCTGGAGTTTCATTTCTTGGAATTGGTTTTTCAGGAGCTCTTTGAGCAGGTTTAGGCACATATTCTTCCCTTGTTAATGAACCATACTCGGCTTCATCTTTGGCTAATTGTTCACCTAATGGAACCTCTTCTTTTTCATCGAAATACAAGTCATCTAAGTATTTCTCATATTTGTCCTCAAGTTCCTGCCTGGCAGTTGTTGGTTCAGGTTCATAACTGTGATCCGGATAGATGAATTCAGGTTCTTTTGAAACCTGTGGTGTGATTTCTTCTTGAGGATGGAATTCGTATTCGTTTTGTGTAACTTCAGGTTGGCTTTGATAAATGCTTTCATCTTCGCTTAAGTAGGATGATTCTAGTCCTCCGCTGTATTCGATGGTATCCTTTATGTTATATGGGGAGTCATCATTAATCGCTTTATGTTCCTGAACAGGTTCCTCAGCAGCATATGGTATTTCATACTCTTCCTGTGGCTGGTAAACGCTTTCTTCAACAGGCTGTTGGACAACAGGTTCTGGTTCTGCTTGAGGAGCATTTTGTTGGGTATTGTTATCTAGTCCAAGACCAACAATTTTCTCTAGACAGTCTTTACAGTAAACTTTTCCAGCAATTTCTAAACCGCATTCTTTACAAATTGATTTCCCACAGATTGCACATGTATCTGCAGCTTCTCTTTCAGGATGATAATGACATTCCATAAATTACACACTCTAACGAATAAATTATATTAATGTATATATTTATTATTTTTATTTATATAAAGCTTTTCATTGTTTATTTGTTTTTTCAAGGATTTTTTCAGCTACTATTTCCGATGCAATCAAATCATCAACAGTTGCGAGAAAACTTCCTAGGCTTTTGCTATTTATTTCATAATTAATGGTTTTGTCGTTAATTTCACTTTCAAGATAATTTTCATTATCAATTTCTAATGAATTATATACCAATAAAGCAGATTCTTTATTTTTATAATTCAGTGTTAATTTGCCGGCTATTTTCATTTTTTCACATTCTTTTCAATAATAAATATTATTATATTTGTTTTCTAAAATAATTCTATCTATCATATTTCTGGAAAATATGGTAACCTTTATTAATAACTTAATTAATATATTTAAGTATTCTATATATTACTGATATATGATTTTTATATAGCTATTGTTGGAATTTACTTATTATATAGCTATTTTTTAATTAGACATGTTTATCATGTTATTTTTATTTCGGAGGAATAATAATGGTTCGTGCTTATACAAGAAGAGATTACATTAGAAAAACCCCAAATTCAAGAATTGTTCAATATGATATGGGTAACTTAACTGACGAATTTCCAGTGTCTTTAAGTTTAGCTGTTAAAAAACCAGCTCAAATCAGACACAACTCTTTAGAAGCTGCAAGGATCGCTTCTAACAGATTAATGCAAAGGGCTGCTGGTAGAATGGGATACCACTTAAAATTAAGAGTATACCCTCACCAAATCGTAAGAGAAAACCCAATGGCAACCGGTGCAGGTGCGGATAGGGTACAAAGTGGTATGAGAAATGCATTTGGAAAACCAATAAGTGTTGAAGCTATTGTGAAAAAAGATCAAAGAATCATCACTATTGATTGTCAAGAAAAGAACTTTGAACAAGCTAAAGTTGCATTAAAAAGAGCAGGCATGAAATTGCCGGTTCCATGCAAAGTCGTTGTTGATAAAGGCGCAGAATTAATTAAATAAGTTTTTTAATTAATTTCTTTTTCTACTTTTTTTTATTTTTATTATAACATTTTTTTTACCAATTTTCTAATTTTATAATTAAATATTTAAACTTTAAAATTAAAAAATAATACATAGTATTGACGTTGTTTTTTCTATCTAAACTATTGTCAATTTAGTTATATTTTAATCCAAGAGGTTATATTTCATGTATGTTGTAAAATTTGAGGATTTAAATAAATCCGATATTGGAATTGCAGGTGGAAAAGGTGCTAATTTGGGTGAATTAACTCAAGCGGGTATTCCAGTACCACCAGGTTTTGTAGTAACTGCAGAAACTTATGAAAAATTCATGGAAGATGCAGGAATTAATGATAAAGTTATGGATATTCTTGATAAAATTGACATTAATGACACAAAAGCTCTTCAAGCTGCTTCTGAAGAGATCAAATCCATTATTAATGAAAGTCCTATTCCTGAAGACATGATTTTGTTCATTACCGAAGCTTATAATCAACTTTGTCAAAGAGTTGGTGAAGATGATACTGATGTAGCTATTCGTTCTTCAGCTACTGCAGAAGACTTGCCTGAAGCTTCTTTTGCAGGTCAACAGGATACTTTTTTACACGTTTCCGGAAATGATGAAGTAATTGAGTATATCAGAAAATGTTGGGCTTCCTTGTTTGAAGCAAGAGCTATCTTTTACAGGGAAGAAAATAACTTTGAGCACTCAAAAGTATACATTGCCGTCGTTGTTCAAAAAATGGCTAATGCAGATAAAGCAGGTGTAATGTTTACTGTAAATCCATCAACCGGTGAAGAAATAGCTTTAATCGAAGGGTCATGGGGCCTTGGAGAAGCTGTTGTATCTGGAGATGTTACTCCTGATAACTATCAGGTTGATAAAAAAGACAATGAAATCATCAATGTTACAATTAGTGATAAAAAGGTAATGTACACTAATGATGAAAATGGAACCAGTATTAAAGTGGATGTTCCGGAAGACAAGAGAAATGAAAGGGTCTTATCCGATGAAGAGCTCATCGAATTAACTGAGATGGGTAAAAGAGTTCAAGCTCATTATGGTGAACCGATGGACACTGAATGGGCATTTGAAAAGGGAGACCTGTTCTTATTGCAGGCAAGACCTATTACCACTTTAGGCGATGTGGATGAAGACCAAAATGACGATGCTTCAGAAGATGTAGGTGATGTTCTTGTTAGAGGTCTTGGAGCAAGCCCTGGTATGGCATCCGGTGTAGTTAAAATTGTTTTAGACATCGATGAATTGGATAAAATTGAAGACGGCGACATTATGGTAACAACCATGACCACTCCTGATATGGTTCCGGCCATGAGAAGAGCAAGCGGTATTGTAACTGATGAGGGCGGTGTAACTTGCCATGCATCCATCATTTCCCGTGAACTCGGAATTCCATGTGTTGTTGGAACTGGCGATGCTACCACTACTTTAAAAGAAAACACAGGTGTTACTTTGGATGGTAAAAAAGGATTGGTATTTGAAGGAATTTCAGAAACCAAATCTGAAGAAGTAGCAACCGTAACTGTAGGAGAAGCACCAATTATCACAGTCACTGAAGTAAAAGCCAATGTAAGTATGCCTGAAGCAGCTGAAAAAGCAGCCGCTACCGGTGCAGACGGGGTAGGTTTGCTCAGAACCGAGCATTTAATGTTAACATCTGGTATTCACCCAGGCAAATTCATTGCTGATGGAAATGAAGATGAATTAATAGATACAATTGCCGACAATGTTATGATTGTGGCAGATGCATTCTATCCAAAACCAGTATGGTATAGGACATTGGATGCTCCTACTGATGAGTTTATCACATTGGAAGGTGGAGAAAACGAGCCTAGAGAACATAATCCAATGCTTGGTTGGAGAGGAATTAGAAGAGAACTCGACCAACCTGAAATCCTTAAATGCGAATTCAAAGCTATTAAAAAATTGCATGAAAAAGGATACACCAACATTGGTATTATGATACCATTATCACAAAATCCTGAAGAGCTTAAAAAAGCAAAAGCGCTCTGTTCTGAAATTGGATTTGAACCTCACAAGGATGTTGAGTTTGGTATGATGGTAGAAATTCCAGCAGCCGCAATCATGATTGATGAGTATATCAAAATAGGACTCGACTTCGTAAGTTTGGGAACTAACGATTTAACTCAGTACACCCTTGCAGTTGACAGAAACAATGAGTTTGTAGCAAAACACTATTCTGAAGAACACCCTGCAGTAATGAAACTGATTGAAAGAACAATCAGAAAATGTGCTGAAGCCGGTGTTAAATGTAGTATTTGTGGTCAAGCAGGTAGTGTGCCTCACATTGTTGAAAAACTTGTTGGATTTGGAATTACAAGCGTATCATCAAACACCGATGCTATCGCTGATGTGAGAAAAACTGTCGCTAGAGCTGAACAAAAAATTATTCTTGACGCTGCTCGTAAACGTTTAGAATAATCTTTTTATTCTTTTTTTTATTTTTATTTTTATCAATGATTAGTTAGTTAGGTTGTTTTATGCAAGATGAACCAGTAGATAAAGAAGACATATTAAAAGAATTATCTGAACTTCATAATTTGGATTATGATTATTCTGATGGTAGGATTTTAGGGTCAATGTGCACTGAAGCGCATCCATTCGCAAAGGAAGTTTATTGCAAATTTCTTGATACAAATTTGGGTGATCCTGGCCTATTTAAAGGAACAAAACATATTGAAGAGGAAGTCATTAAATCTATTGGTGAATTATTGTCTTTAGATGTTGCTTATGGAAATATTGTGACTGGAGGTACTGAAGCCAATATTATGGCCATTCGCGCCGCCAGGAATCATGCAAGAAAATACAAGGGAATTGTTGATGGGGAAATAATCATTCCGGAATCAGCTCATTTTTCATTTAAAAAAGCTGCAGACATGCTGAATTTGAAAATTGTTGAGGCTAAACTGGATGATAATTATAAAATTGATGTTGATGAACTGAAAAATGTTATTTCTGATAAGACTGTAGCAATTGTGGCTATTGCAGGCACCACTGAATTGGGTTTAATTGATCCTATTGAAGAGATTTCAAAGATAGCTTTTGACAACAATATATATTTCCATGTAGATGCTGCATTTGGAGGATTTTCCATTCCTTTCTTAAGAAAAAAAGGTTACGATTTGCCTATTTTCGATTTTTCATTAGAGGGCGTTTGTTCTATAACTGTCGATCCTCATAAAATGGGATTGGCGCCAATTCCTGCTGGAGGAATAATTTTTAGAAAAGAGGAATATCTGGAAGTCATGGCTGTTGATTCTCCGTATCTCACAGTTAAAACTCAATCCACTATTGTGGGAACCCGTTTGGGCGCATCTTCTGCAGCTACTTATGCAATAATGAAATATTTTGGTAAAAAGGGATACTGTGAGTTGGCTGAAAGTTTAATGGAGAACACTAACTATTTCTACGACGGCTTAATTGAAATCGGGTATGAGGTAGTTTGCAAACCCGAATTGAATATCATCGCTTTTAACCATCCTGATATGGAAACCAATGTTCTTGCTGAAAAATTAGAAAAATTAGGTTGGAAAGTTTCTGTTGCTAAATGCCCTAAATCCATTAGGGTAGTTTTAATGAATCATATTAAAATCAATCATATTAAAGAATTATTAGAAGATTTAAAAGAAATATATTAACTTTTAATCTTCTGAAATGTCTTCAACATACATTAAAGGATAATTGAGTTCTTCAATAAACTCAATTCTTATTATTGCTGTGATGTCATCCACTTTTGTGTAAATTTTAACGTCCAGCATATCGCCAGTAAGGGAAGTGTATTCGAATTCAGTCATTGATTCTTCAAGTTTGTCAAATCGAATATTCACTTTCACATCTTCAATAGCGGGCTGTAATTTTAAGGATTCTTCCATACTTGTCTCTAAGCTATTTTTCGTATTTTTATTCACGGGAGTTCCAACAAACTGGTGGAATAATGCTCCCATGCTGATAGCTCCTTCAAATATGGCTCTTTCTCTTGTTGTTATATTTGAAAAATATTTTTTATCAACATCCATTATAATCCTCCATTCAAAAAGTTTATCTTGTCATATATGAGCTCGGACGGTATTGGATTTATGCAGCAGTAGAATAATATTGCTGATATGATTATCACGGCGGCTAATATATAATACCTTTGCTCCTTGGAGAAGAAGTAACTGAAAACCAATCCTACAATTAAAAATATCGCACTTATTATTATGGCATTTGATTCTTGGGGATTGTCCTCTAGGATTTCTGTATTGACGGGATTTGTGTCGCTTAATTCTCCTTGCACAATTAACCTATTTTCAGTAGATCCTATTGGGTCGCATGTAATTAAATATAAGTAATCTCCTCCTTCTTGGGCATTGAGAGTGTATGTGGCGGGCACTACAGTTGAATTTATAACGGTATAGTTTAACTCGCCAACTCCTGGCCATTCGAGAAGCAATGTATCTCCAGCAGATAATTCGTTAAGTCTTAAAAATGGCGATCCCTGAAGTGTTCTATGTCCAAAGAGCAGCACGTCCCCTTCCAGTGGGGGGTATGATGATTGCTCGCATAACACTCCTTGAGATAAAGATTCATTGTTTATTTTTTCGTTAACGCCTATTGAGGGGATTACAATTGTCGGCGCTTCAATATTCCTTTCTACAGCAATTTTGGAGGAGAAATAATTAACTTCGCCCATTGCATATAATCCTATAATAATTATACATATGATTATAATTATTGTTGAGATAGTTGGCCTTTTCATATTATCAATTTTGTTAATTGCTATATATAATAATTTTTTCAGTTGGAATATGTGTTGTTAATTTCCTTCACCATCCAGTTTGGAGCATTTGAAGTTGGTATTGTCAGGATTACATTTTCCATATTGTTTATTAGGAAATTAACTTTGTCTCGAGGGGTTTCAAGTAAAATCATATATTCTGCATCTAAATCCCCTAAGTTAATTTGACGTTCATAATTTGATAATTTGACTCCGTAATTCTTCAGTAATTTGATTGTTTGTTTTTCATTATATCCTTTGATAATTGACCCTTTTAGAAGCTCAAGCACGTTTGATGAAAAGCTTTTTGTATTTTCAGTAGGATAAGTGGTGTTTCCTCTCACATGAATCTTTGATTTTGAATATTGTGAATCAATTTCTCCATTTTCTTCATATCTCAATATTGATAAAACAGTGCATCCACTTATTTCAGGGCTTGTTGTGTTGTTGGTAATGCCATCTTCCGTATAATTTGTGTTTAGATAAACATCCACTACACTTCCAACATTTATGAGCCCCGCTCCCGCTTGAAGTCTAGAAACAAGTATAGGTACCGTAACGGTATTCGGTTTTTCAAATTTTAATTTTGATAAAACGGTAGCATCATTTTCATTAATAATTTTCATGGCTTCATCACTGTTCATTAGAACATCTTTACTTTCATTTTTATAGGTGAGCATTGTTCTATTGAATGCATCCTTATTTGATTCAACGGATTTTTTGTGATACGATTTCCAGTCTTTTGTTGCGGGTGTGATGATGTTTATGCTTTCCACTTCCTGTGAACTTCTGGCGTCGTTAATTTTATTTTCTAAAACTAATGCGTTGCCGGATGTTACTAAAGGGCCGGAATATAAATCATGAAGTTCGTTTAGTTTTGTTGTTTTTGCAAGGGCCAGCTCTTCTTGTTGGGGCTGGTAAATTAAAAAATAATATGCAGAGATTATCAAGGTAATCAAAATCAATGTTGTTATAATTAGTCCAATTTTCCTTTTCTGCTCATCTTCTGTCATGTTTGTTGCTTTTGGACTTAAATAAACTCCAATTTTGCGATTTAGTTTTTTCAACGGACTTAATTCGTCTTTTTTCGTTGGTTTTTTCAGATTTTGGTCACGATATTTTTGTTTTATATCTTTTGTTTGTTCAAAACCTTTTGGAAACAATGGATTTCTTGGTTTTTTATTATTCATGGTTTCTACTCCTAACGGTTATTAAAAGTAGATGGTTAATTTAATTGGAGTGTTATAAGTAGTTTTTAATTAAATTAATTATTAGGTAGTATAAGCAGAATAATAACAATAGTAGTGCTGGTATATTAATATTAAACAAAACAATTTTTATTGGGAGGATTAACAGTACGATTAATATGCAGGATATCACTAGTGTTGGAATGTTATCAAATTTAGGATAGATAATTGTACTGATCATTATTAAAGAAATGATAACACTTAAGACTAATGCAAGATATGGGTTGTATAATCCGCTTAGATATAATGTGGCAATGATGAATGCAATTCCTGGAATCGGGAATCCAATAAAATCTCTTGTATTAATTTTATCGGCAATAACATTATATCTTGTTAATCTTAAAACTCCGCAAATAACAATGAATAAGCTAACTAGTATTCCAATCTCCTGGACAATAGTTGGGGTGGTGTTAATAGTTGAATATACAAATACTGCTGGTGCAACGCCAAAGGATACAACGTCTGATAGGGAATCTATATTTTTTCCAAATCCTAATGAGTCATCTCTGTTGGCTTTTCTTGCTACCCAACCATCTACTGAGTCAAACATGATTGCAAATATCATTAATAGTGCGGATAATTCATAATTGTTATTAATTGAATTTACTATTGATAAAAATCCACAGCTCATGTTTAATAATGATATGATGTCGGATATCGCTATAAATTTTTTAATATTTGTATCTTCAATTTTCATGTTCAACTCCAGTAATACTTTTTACTTCATATGTTATTAACTTTATCTTTGTTTTTGTCTTATTTTTATTTATATTTATTTCTAATTATTTATAAGTGTTATTTTTCTAGGAAGTTATTATTTTTTTTATTTTTTTAATATTCACTTATTGCCTTGTCTATTTTTTTCATTTGTCCATGTTATTATTTAGTTTGGTTTAAAATTTGTGATTTTTCAACTAATTTTGATAATTTAACTCAAGAAAGATAAAATATATATAATAATATTTTTAATAAATATTTATTGTTAGACTTTAAATAAATGACTTAAATTTCTTTAATTTTAAGTGTTAGATTTAATTTTTCTGAATTTTAAGCCATTGTTTTTAGTAAATGATAATTATATTAATGTATTGCGAGTAGTTAAATGATAGAAAATAATATACGTGTACTTAGGCAAGCTGCAAAGGTTACATCAAATAATGATTTTAAGGTTGAAAAAAATTGGTGTGTTATTGCAGGCAATGTCGAGTTGGTGGATGAAATGGCTTATAAAGCTATACTGTCCAATGCAAACATTAAAATTCTGTTTCGAGAACACGTAATATTAAACGATGGTAAATTGGATAAAAAATTTGATTTTATCATGCTTTATGGTAATTCTATAATTATCAATGATTTCAAGAATGATGCTAAAAAATATGGTGGAGCATATGTTCGGATACCTCGTAACTATTTATCCGATGAAAATAATTTGATGGTGTTTGTTGGACCGGATGATGTGATTAGGCGAGCTTTATCCACTATTATCAAATCAAAAATTCAATTTAAAATTCTTCAAAAATCTCAAACTACTAGTTTCATTGATATCGATATAAATAATGAAGTTAGATTACCAAATTTCATCAAATCTGCTTTAAAACCATTCTACAATGCAAATGAAGTTGTTTTAACAACTCTCATCATATCGGTTAAGGATGATGCAAATGTTGAGAAGGTTCAAAGCATAGCTACATCTAATAGAATATTCGTTATAGATTTTAAAGACATTGTAACGGAGGACTAACCATGAATATTTTTGGAAAAGACGAGGAAGTACCACAAGTTGATAATGTAAGAGTTATCAGCAATAGTTTAGGAATTGATTTAGGAACTTTAAATACAGTAATTGCAAAACCTTCAGGTGACAAATTTGATTTATATCAAATCCCATCTGTCGTTGCTGTGAAAAAAGATGACCCGTCAGAGGTCTTAGCTGTTGGAGAAGAAGCTAAAAGAATGCTTGGAAGAACTCCTGAGGACATTCTTGCTGTAAGGCCATTGAAAAAAGGTGTTATTGAGAATGTTGTACAAGCGCAAGCTTTACTTATTAAAGCAATGCAGATTGGTATTAATGAAGGGGAAAGTGTTGGAAGAATTGTTATTGGTATTCCTGGTGATGCATCAGAAGTAGAAAAGAATGCTGCTGAAGAAATTGGTAGGAAAGCTGGAGCTCAAAATATATTGGTCATTAGTGAAGGTTTGGCTGCTGCAATTGGTGCCGGTTTACCTATTGCTGAACCTAACGGTACAATGGTCGTTGATATTGGTGCAGGATCAACTGATATTGTAATAATTTCTCTTGGAGGCATTAACGATATTGAAACTGTCAGATGTGGTGGTGACGATATTGATAATAGGATTGTTGAGCTTGTAGCCGAAAAATATGATGTAGCAATCGGTATTCATGATGCGGAATCTGCAAAAATTGAAGTTGGTATGGTCCATTGCAGTGAACAAATTGAAAACTTAAGTGTTGAAGTTATTGGTAAGTCTTTAGAAACAAACAGGCCTAAAAAAGTGGTTATTGACTCCATGTTAGTTGCTGATGCTGTAGAACCTTACATGCAGAAGATTGTAGACGGTTTAAATGTGATTTTGGAAAGATTATCTCCAGAATTGATGATGGGTGTTTACAATAATTCTGTTGCAGTTGGGGGAAGTTCAAGACTCCGTGGTTTAAAAGAAAGGGTTTTCGATGAAATAGGAATTCCTATAGAAATTTCTGATGATCCAATGACTGTAGTAGCAAAAGGAACTGCTATTGTAGCTGCAGAACCTCTTGCATTAGAGCCAGAAGTCCGTCTTAGGGCAATGAAATAAATAAATTCTTATTTATTTCTCTTTTTTTTTATTTGATTTTTATGGATATTTTAGGTATTGATGAAGCGGGTAGAGGGTCTGTTCTAGGTCCTATGGTTATTGCAGGTGTTGTTGTACCTGAAAAAATGGAAAAAGTTTTAGAACGCATGGGAGTTAAGGATTCTAAAAGATTAACTCCAAACAGACGTACTATCTTATCTAGAAAGCTTAAAAAGATGTTTGATTATGAAATTGTTGTAATTTCTGCTCGTGAAATAGATGAAATGAGGGCTGAAGGCATCAATCTCAATGAAATTGAGAAAAATGCAATGGAATCCATTTTATTAAAAATGAATCCAGAAAAAGCTATTGTTGATGCCGTGGATGTTAAGGCAGAGCGTTTTCAAGATAATCTTCGCAATGACACTGGAATCAATGTCGTGGCGGAACACAAGGCTGATGATAAATATATTGAAGTTAGTGCGGCATCCATAATTGCTAAAGCTGAAAGAGATAATCAAATTTCTCAATTAAATAAAGATTTTATTAAATTGGGAGGAATTGGTTCTGGATATCCTTCAGATCCAAAAACAAAAGAATTTTTAACTAATTATACTTATGAAGAAATGCCGGACTTTGTAAGAAGGTCTTGGGCAACTGTTGCCAAAATGAAATAATTTTCCACTTTTTTTAAATAATATTTAAGTATATGAAATAATAAATTTAATCTTATAAAATTTTCGATATAATAAGATATAGAGGGTAAAAATGGTTGTTGAATTTTTTACTTCATTTTTAGATAATATTGTTGACATTTTTAGTCAAGGAGGAATTATAACTTATATAATTCTTTTCATTGGTATTTATGGTCTTATCATTGCAATAAGAAAAATTGCTTATTTAAGAAGAATTAGTAAAGTTGACACCACTGAAATATTTGGTGTTGTTACGGCTTCTATGGAAAGAGGAGGCGCTGTTGAAGCATTAAAGCAGATTAATAACTTTAAAAATCCTATTTCTAAGATTATTTCTGAAACTTTAAAAATTGGTTATAAGAATAAAACTGAAGTTGAAGAAAGTATGGAGCAAATTTTCATTGTAGAAGTAGCAAAAATGACAAAAGGATTAAGCACAATTAAGACTATTACTGAGCTTGCTCCTTTTTTAGGTTTAATAGGTACTGTTATTGGTATTTGGATGACATTCAAGTCATTGGGCGTTAATCCCGATTCTGCAGCTATGGCAGAAGGAATTTATGTAGCTTTAACAACAACAATTATGGGACTTTTAGTGGCGATTATTCTATTACCTATTTATACATATATTCAAGGACTTATCGAAGCTGAAATGGATAAAATTGAGCTTGCTACAAAAATGACTAATTGGGGATTCGCTGTAGTAAAAGTTAGAGTTGATTCTAATGTGGAATGCGCACTTGAAGCTCTTCAGAATGCAGAGGGTGTTGTTAACACAAGACTAATTTCCGATCCTTATGCTAATATTAAAGTGTCGTTTAAACCGAGCATGCTGGATAAGAGTATCGCGAATATTATTTTAGAGAAATGTAATGTTAATGCTGAAATTACTGAAAGTAAACTAAAACAATAGGTGATTTGATGGCTATTGATGTAAGAGCTTATAAGAAGAAAGTTTTAAATCAAAAACCAAGTATCAATTTAGTTCCTTTTATTGATATTCTTTTCACAATTTTGATTTTTTTAGTAGTTACTAGTAATTTTTCAGCTACTGATGTTCAAGCTGATGACTCTGATGTTGTTAATGATGCAACAGGAAAACCAAATGTCACTGATGTTTCTGGTGATCAAGAATACTATATTGTGCCTGTAGCTAATTTACATAAAGTTACAGTCAATGGGGTTGATAAATCAGACTTGATATCGAATAACGCAATTGGTGTTCATGCAAAAGTTATGGATGAAGGACAGATATCTATTAAGCCGGGAGAAATAGACATTACCACTCCAGAGGGATTCTCTCCGGATGAGGCTGTTCGTCGTCCGAATACATAAAGTGGGGAATGAAAGTGTATACAGGCAGAATTTTATCAACAGGGATGAATAAAGATGGTAAACCTTTTGTAGCATATCGTGTTTCAAGCAGGTCATTTCCGAATAGGCAATGTTTAGAATTTGAAACTCGTGCAGCGGTTGTTCCAAAAGAAGGTTATGTGAATGATATTTTTGAGAATCCGTATATTACCTACAATTCCATTCGTATTGTAGATGATGTGGCTATCGTGTCTAATGGTTCTCAAACTGATGTTATAGCGGATAAGATAGCTGTAGGAATGAATATTAGGGATGCGATGGCATATTCATTACTTACTATGGATTATGAAAAAGATGATTATAATACTCCTAGGATTGCGGCTGCTATCACATCAACCGATAAGGAAGACGAATATGGCTGTTATATTGGAATTGTAAACGATAAGAAGTTGCTAGTTGAGGAAGTTCCATTTGGGGATGCGGCATTTATTTCAACATATGGAAGTCAAGTGCCGGATTTAGTTGACTTTGAAGCAAAAACTGCCGCTGAATCTGCTAAGTTTATTTTTGATGAAGGCACTTTTGCTGATTATGAAAAGCCAGTAACTTCATGTGCTGCTGTTTTTGATGGAGAATGGACTATTGATGTCTATAATCCATAATTTTTTTATTTTTTTAATTTTTTAGATGATATTATGACAATTGAATTGATAGGGTTAGAGAATATTCCCCTTGTTGATGAGAAGGACGATATTTCTGTGATTATTAAGGATGCAATTAATAAGCAGGGATGTTCTATTAATCATGGGGATATTATTTTAATAGCAGAAACTTTAATTTCAAAAGCTGAAGGCAATTTTATTAAATTAAATGAGTTAACCCCTTCAGATGAAGCATTGGATTTGGCAAAAAGATCTAATAAAGATCCGAACCTTGTTGAAGCCATCATACAGCAATCCAACGAAATTGTTGAAGTCGGCCCTAGTTTTATCATTACTGAAACTAAGCAGGGTTTTGTTTGTGCAAATGCTGGAATTGACGAATCAAATGTTGGTGAAGGTTTGGCTACTCCTATGCCAGTAAATGCTGATAAATCCGCTTTTGAAATTCGTGAATTTTTGGAAAACGAATTTGGCGAAGAAATTGCAGTAATAATTACTGATACTCAAGGAAGGGCATTTAGATTTGGGGCTATAGGCACTTCAATTGGTTGTTCTGGCATTTCTCCTCTTTGGAAAAGAGTAGGTGAAAAGGATTTATACGGGCGTGAACTCGAAACAACTGAAATCGCAACTGCTGATGAACTAGCGGCTGCCGCATCATTGATTATGGGGCAAGCCGATGAAGGCCTTCCTGTGGTTATTATTAGGGGATTTGGCAATTTCGATGATTTGAGAAATGTCGATTCAGATATCTCTCCTTTACTAATGCCAAAAGAATTTGATGTATTTAGAAAATAGGTGTATTCATGATTGCTGTCTTATCTGGAGGAACTGGAACTCCAAAATTGTTGCAAGGTTTAAAAGAAGTAATTGACCCCAGTGAATTGACAATTGTTGTAAACACGTTGGAGAATGATTATTTTGCAGGCGTTTATGTATCTGCAGATATCGACACTGTTTTATACACGATGGCTGATTTGATTAATGATGAATTGTGGTACGGTATTAAAGATGATACTTTCATCACTCATGAACAGCTTGAGGATATTGGATGTCCTGAATTATTAAGAATTGGCGATAAGGATCGCGCTACAAAAATTCAGAAAACATTGCTGATGGAAAAATATGATTTGGCAAAGGCATGTGAGATTCAAGCGAAGAATATGGGGCTAACATGCAGGGTCATTCCAATGAGTAATGAAAATTCTGATATTAAAATTATCACGGATATTGGAGAGTTGGAATTTCATGATTTTTTAATTAAACACCAATCCCAACCTGAAGTTTTGGACGTTAAATTCTCTAAAGTGGCTCCTGTAGAGGATATCATAGATGTTATTAATAATTCTGATGCGGTCATTATCGGACCATCCAATCCAATCACTTCAATTTTACCGATCATATCCTTAGAAGGCATCATAGAAGCTTTAAAAAATACTCATGTGATTGCAGTATCACCGATTATTGGTTCTGGAGCCGTATCCGGTCCTGCAAGCAAATTCATGAAGGCCCTTGATGTTGATGTTTCTGCTGTGGGTGTTGCATCATTGTATAATGAATTTTTAAATACAATGGTAATCGATACAAAAGACGATGATAAAAAAATTGAGGTAAATCAAATAGTTAATAAGGTAATAGTTACAAATACAATAATGAATAATTTAGATGCTAAAAAAAATTTGGCTAAAATTATTATTGAAAATATTCCTTAATATTTAATAGGCGGTTATTCAATGATACAAATGACTTTAATACAAATTGACAACTATGGTCCTTGGACTGTTACTCCAAGACCGAGAACTGAATCCGATTTACAAATGCTACAAGCAAGTTTATTTGCTGATTTAAATAATCATTTTGGAAATAAAAAAGGTTTAGTTTTCTTTACAAGATTCGATAACTTGCTTGCAATATCAAATGGTCTTGATGAAGAAGATCATTTAAGAATTCAGAGGTCTATTAGGAACAGGTATCCTATCACTATAAGTATGGGTGTAGGTGCCGCTGAAACTCCTCATGAAGCTCAAAAATTAGCTACTATTGCGCTTCAAAATGCAGGTAGTGCTCAATCTGGTGAAAGAAAGGAAATCTTGGCTATTGATAGTTTAGTTAGTGAAGAAGATAGTTTTGTTCAAGCAGCTCATATTGATATTAATAGTGTTACTGAAACTTTAACTGATATAGAATCTGCATTTGACACTAGTTTCATGGTTAATAAGGCTCAACATTACTTGATGACAAAATTAATTAAAAAAGGAGCATTATTGTTCTTCATAGGTGGAGATAATTTCATGTCTCCATGTAATGGTTTGAGCGAACAGGAAATTGAAGACATCATGGTAGAAATAGATAATGAAATTGGCATTAAACTTAAAGCAGGTATCGGAAGAGGAAAAAACGCTGAAGATGCAGCTTATATGGCGGATATAGGTCTGGAAGAAATCCGCGCTCATAATAATGAAATGTGGACTTGGGTAATTGAAAAAGAATATTGAGGAATATCATGCTTAAAGTAGTGGCACCTATGGCAGGGATAACCGATGCCAAATTTTTAAATAAGGTTATTCCTTTTGGTTTTAATGTTGCTACTTTGGGAGGATATAGTTTAGATGCTCCAACGATTGAAGCAAGCGAAAAAATTATCCAAAGAGGTAGAAAAGAATTTGTTTTTCCATTAAATGAAACATTTGCTCATATAGAAAACGAGATTGCTTCAATTAAAAATGTTCACAGTAATGTGAAGGTCTCAGTAAATGTGAGGTCAACGACTCCACAGCCAATAATCGATATTGGGAATATTGAAAATTTAGACATTGTTGAAATTAATTGCCATTGCCGTCAGGAAGAGATTTTAAATATTGGTTGCGGACAGGAAATGTTAAAAAGACCAGATTTAGGAGATTTTATTTCACAAGTTGTTGATAATGTTGCTTGTGAGGTTTCAGTTAAGATTCGGGCAAATGTTGATGGTATAGATACTTTAAAAATAGCTCGTCTGATTGAGCAGGCGGGTGCAGATTATTTGCATATTGATGCCATGAAAAAAGGTGTCTTCGATGCTGATTATAATCTTTTAGAGAATATATGTAATAATGTTCAAATTAAAGTTATAGGAAATAATTCTGTTAATAATGAAGCTAATGCTCAAAAAATGATTGAAACTGGTGTTAATGGATTTTCAATAGCTCGAGGAGTTATTTCTGGAAATTTAGGTTTCAATATTTCTGATTTTTAAGATTTTTAAAACAATTGTTATTAGAAAACATTATTAATGGTTTAAAATAAAAATTATTTCAATAGGTGATTTCATGGATTTTATAACTCTTAAGAATATTACAAAAAGTTTCGATGATGTCAATGTTCTTAAAGATATTAATTTAAAGATTAGCGAAGGGGAAACTTTAGGTATTTTAGGACGTAGTGGAAGTGGAAAATCTGTTTTAATCAATATGCTCAGAGGTACATTAGATTACAAACCTGATGGCGGTCAAATATTGGTTAATGTTGCTGTTTGCCCGGAATGTTTGGCTGTAGACTCTCCATCTCATGATGGTGAAAAATGTAGTTGCGGAGCAACTTTAGAAACAAGGGAAGTTGATTTCTTCAATTGTGAAAGAAAATTATTTGCAAGCATTAAAAGAAGAATTTCCATCATGCTACAACGTAATTTTGCATTATATGATGAAGAAACTGTAATCGAAAATGTCATGAGAGCAATGGGTGATGATAAGCAGTATGAAGAAAAGATTTACTTTGCTTTGGAATTATTGGAAATGGTTCAGATGAACCATAGGATTACTCACATTGCCCGTGATTTAAGTGGTGGGGAAAAACAAAGAGTGGTTCTTGCAAGACAATTGGCTAAAAATCCAATGATGTTTTTAGCAGATGAACCTACCGGTACTTTAGACCCTCAAACTGCTGTAAAACTCCATAATACTTTGAAAGAAGGCGTGAAAGATGAAGGAATCACCATGTTAATCACATCTCACTGGCCTGAAGTAATGGTTGAACTGGCAGATAATGTTATTTGGTTAGAAGACGGTCAAATTAAACAGGAAGGGGATCCTCATGAAGTCGTAGACAGTTTCATGGAAACTGTCCCAGTTCCTAAAAAGCCAGAAGTTCCTGAATTCGGCGAACCTGAAGTTGTTCTTGAAGATGTTAAAAAACATTATTATTCTATCGAACGTGGTGTTGTAAAAGCTGTGGATGGAGTAAGTTTAACCATCAATAAAGAGGAAATATTCGGTATTGTAGGTTTAAGCGGTTCTGGTAAAACAACCACTACCCGTATGTTAATGGGATTAACCGAGCCAAGTAGCGGTGATATTAAAATCAAACTTGGTGATGAATGGATTGACATGACTAAGGTAGGTCCTCTTAACCGTGGCCGTATCATGCCTTATATTGGTTTATTACACCAGGAATATTCATTATATCCTCACAGGACTATCCTAGGTAACTTGACTGATGCAATTAGTTTGAACTTACCTGCTGAATTTGGTAAGATTAAAGCTATTCATGCATTAACCACAGTAGGATTTACTGATGATATGGCAGTTAGCATTCTTGATAAATATCCTGACCAGCTAAGTGTTGGAGAAAAACATAGGGTTGCTCTTGCGCAGGTTTTAATTAAAGAACCTAATCTCATCGTGTTAGATGAGCCAACAGGTACTATGGATCCTGTTACTCGTGTTGTTGTAACAGATTCTATCTTAAAAGCGCGTGAAGAATTGGAGCAAACATTCATTATCATTTCTCACGACATGGACTTTGTTTTGGATGTCTGTGACAGGGCTGCTTTGATGAGGGGAGGCAAACTCCTAGACATAGGCACTCCTGAAGAAATAGTTGAAAAATTAACTGTAGATGAAAAAGAAGACATGCTTAAAAGAGAGTAGATAATTCTTCTTATTCATTTAATATTTTTTTTATCTTTTTCCAATCTGGACAATATTGGTCCATTAATTTTTTAAATTTTTTTCCATGATTAAATTCTATTAGATGACATAGTTCATGTATAATAACATATTCAAGACATATTGGGTCTTTTTTTGCCAAATTTAGATTTAATGTAATTTTTTTATCCTGATATCTGCAATTTCCCCAATTTTTCATATTTCTTATCTTTACTTCAGAAGGCGCTTTTCCAACAATTTTCATGCATTTTTCTAAAATAGGGGGAATTGCTATTTTCATTTGGCTTCTATAGAATTCGGTCAGAATCTGCTTTCTTTTCTCTATTGTACTTCTTTTTGGGACAGGTAAATATATTACGGATTTGTTTTCATCGGCGAATGCATTTTTTACAGCTTCATTTGAAATTAGTTGCATTTGATATTCTTTTCCCCACAGATAATGCTTTTCACCATTTTTATATTTTAGGGGACCTTGTATATTGTTATCCTGAATTAGCTTTTGTTTTTTCAAAATCCAATCTTTCCTTGCTTTGATGAAGTTTTCAATTTCTTCATCAGATACAAATGACGGCGCAGATACCCTAACCTCGCCGTCAGGCGGTAAAATGCGTATGTACATATTTTTGATATTTTTTCTGTGTAAGATGATGGCTATATTTTCAATAATTTTTGTTTCTTTTTTCATTATTAATATTACTATTTTTGAAGTTTATAAATTCCATATACAATAAAGATTATATATTCAGTGTTTCAATAAATTATATTATTATTTTATAATTATCAGTTTATTGTTAAATTTTTTATGGAGGTTCATAATGACTTGGGAAGATGCACCATCTCATATTTGTAGAGGGGGAGATGTAAGGGGACTTGCTTTTTGTTGTCCTCCAGTTAAACCATGTCCAGTATTAAATGCTTTACAGCAAGTTAATTTAACTCCACAGGAGTACATTGACATTAAGATTCAATTTGGAAAAGAAACTAGGTTAGGTGAAGGGGCAGGTACTTGTTTCGGTTCACTTATTTGGTGTTGTAAACCATCAAAGCCTTGTCCATTAAGAGACATGACATTAAGGAATATGGGAATGACTCATGATGATTATTTGGACTTGAAAAAGGAATTGTCCGAAAGGTTAGTTGGTGTTGAAAAACCTGATCCTGATGAAAGAGCAGAAGCGTTAGCTGAAACATTCCATGTCAGTAAACTTGAAGCCATGAATGTTTTAACTGAATGTAATAATGATTTGAGGGCTGCAGTAAAGGTTTTACATGCAAGATCTCTTGAAAATTCTGATTAAAATGGATTGGACTTCTATTTATTTAAATACTTCAAATTTAAATGTTTTTATTTTAGGCACTGGTGAAGTTGCAACAAGAAGGGCCAATAAATTTCTAGATCATGGTGCTGATGTTAAATTGGCGGGAAGTAGTTTGTCTGAAGATTTAGAACATAAGGGGGCTGTATTATGTTCCACTGATGATGTTGACGAACTTGTGGCATGGTCTGATTTGGTTGTTGTTGCCAGCGGTGATGAAGATTTGTCTGATTATGTTTGCGGGATTGCTCAAGACAAACTCGTTAACAGGGCGGACTTTCCACTAAAAGGGGATGTAATTGTTCCAACAAGTTTCAATATTGGAGAAATTGAAATATCTATTTTTACTAATGGCAAAAGTCCATTAATGGCTCGCCAATTACGGAAAAAAATTCAGTCAATAATCACGGAAGATGATATTTTAGAAATAGAACTTCAGGATTATGCACGTTCCATTTTAAAAGAGCGTGTTGATGATCAAAAGGATAGGAAGAAATGTCTTTATGAAATTTTTGAAGACGAGACCATTAATGAATTTATTAGAAATGGAGAAATTGATGAGGCAAAGACTCATATTGATAATTTGATAAGGGGATTACAGTGATACTTAATTTAAGAGTTGACCACAAGATTGCAGACATACACTCAATGGAAGCCATATCCAAAGACATTGATGATTTGTTCTGGCAATTGCAGGAAAAGTATTCCATTGGGGAATACATTGAAATTTCAACATGTAACAGAAAGGAATATTATATCAACAACGATTATATTGATGAGGATGATGAGTTGTTATCCCATGAAAATCAAAGCATAATAATTGAGTATGGTCAATCAGCCATCATGCATTTGCTGCGTATGGCTTCTGGTCTTGAATCAATGATTGTTGGTGAAGACCAGATTTTGGGCCAAGTTAAGGATGCAAAGCATGATGCCGTAAAAAATCATCATTGTGGGAAAACTCTTGATGCTGTTTTTACCAAGGCTGTTCATGTTGGCCAGGTTGTTAGAAACAAAACCAATATTAACAAGGGATCCGTTTCAATAGGTTCTGCTGCAATCGACCTTGCAGAAAAACACATGGGCTGTTTGGATGACAAATCAGTATTGGTAATAGGTGCTGGAAAGATGGGCAGATTGGTTGCCAAGGCACTTGCTGAGAAAGATTTAAATGCAATTTTTGTTGCAAATAGGACATATTATGTTGCTGTAAATCTTGCAAAGGATTTGGGCGGTGAAGCAATTCTTTTCAGTGAGCTGGAAGAGTATTTGGCTACTGCCGATTTGGTGATTAGTGCAACTAGCGCTCCCCATGCAATTATCACAAAAAATCGTCTTTTAGGTATTGATAGGGATTATGAAAGTTTAATGATTGTTGATATTGCCAATCCAAGGGACATTTCTGATGATGTCTGTGAGTTGGGTGTCAAATCTTTCAATATTGATGATTTAAGGGAAATTGCAGATGAAAATACCAACCTCAGAATTAAGGAATTTGGCGAAGCAGAAAATATCATAGATGAAGAGTTCATTTTACTTAAAGAATCCTTTAAAATAATGGAAGTTGATGAAATTCTTGGTAATTTAAGAGCATCTATGGAAGATATAAGGCGACGTGAAACAAAAAAAGCATCTTCTAAGTTGTCTGATGTAGATGGCAGTGCAAAAATTTTAGATAATCTCACAAATTCTATTGTCAATAAGATATTTTATGACATTTCAAAAAATGTCAAAACTGCTGCAAAAGATGATGATAAGGAGATTATTGATGCAGCAGAATATATTTTTAATTTTAAATAGGGAATGATGTTTTTTTATTCAAACATTCCTTTAACATCACTATTTTTAATTTTACTGGATTTGATGGCATATTCGATATTTTCCATCATGATGGTGTCGCTATCATTGGCTATTGCGTTGTGGAGTGAAGTTTTTAGAATCTTTTCTTTAATGTCCCTTCCGGACAGTCCTTTAGTTAGTTTTACAATTTTATTCAAATCCAAATCATAATCTAGGGGCATTGTTTTTAGATTATTTTCTAAAATAGCCAATCTTTCTTCATCATTTGGTAGTTTAAATTCAATTTCTTCCTCAAAACGACTTCTTACTGCATAGTCAAGTGAACTAGGATTGTTTGTTGCTCCAATGGTTATCACTGCATTATTGTCAACAATCCCATCCATTTCAGTTAATAGGGAGTTAACTATTTCTGATACATCTCCTCTTAATGATTGAAATGACCTGTCCAGTGCGATTGCATCAATCTCATCAATAAATATTATCGATGGGGAATTGTCACTTGCTTTTTTAAACAGATCATGAATTTTGGATGAACCGTCTCCGACATGTTCTCCTATTAATGATGTGGCTTTTATTAGATATAGTGGGACTTCAAGCTCATTTGCAAGTGCTTTTACAAGCATGGTTTTACCAGTGCCTGGAAGTCCGTAAAAAAGAATATTTTTTGGAGCCCATGGTCCGAATTTTTCAGGATTCTCCAAATATCTTGTTATGACCTTAACTTTATTTTTGGCATTGTCCTGCCCGACAATGTCTGAAAGGAGTAAGTCTGATTTGATTTTATTGCTGTCTTTTAATTTGTTTATTTCATCAGTTATGATTGTTATTTTAGTGTCTTCAGAAATTATTGAGTTGTTTGGCTTTGCAGTTATGATTTCAAAACCGTAATCAGGGATGATTTTTTGATCGAATAGATGGGATTTTTCCCGCACAACCAATCCTAGCCATTGCTCTCGAGCATATTCTTCAAACAATTCTTTATTTGTAATTTCTATATCATCTTCCATTAAATTAAATTCAAATGGATATCCTACGGGCTTTAAAACAACAAGATTTGCATATTCTTTATTTTCGCTTTCTTTAATATGTTGCTTTTGATTAGTTGGCTTCATTTCTTGTTTTTTGCTATCGTTTTTCAAATCATCACCTCCTTATTTTTCGCTAATTTTAACATTTTTCTTATTTGTTTTAATTATTTAAATAGTTGTTGAAAGTAATATATGTTTAAGTATGAGGTTAAATTTATGAGCTTTAGGTCAAGAAGAGTAATTTTCATAACACCATTCTATATGTTATTTGAATTTTTCTTACTCAAATATCTATTTTTGTTATTGGGTGGCATTAATGATGTTTATGTGGCAGTGATGGCGGTATTCATCGGTTCGCTGCATTTGGTGCCGATGTTTTTCGAAGCTAAAAAATCAAGAAGAATTACCAGATTCATATCTGCCGTTGATGGGGTGTGGATGTGGGCATCTTTAATGTTTCTAATAGATGTTTTGGTGTTGTATCTGCTTGGAAATTTCATTCACGTTTCAGCTGAAATAAATGCGATATTATTGGCTATTGTTCCAATTTTGGGAGTTTATAACTATTATAAGGCTCATAAATTGGTTGTGAATGAAAAAACATTAACATTGCCAAACTTGCCTCGCGATATCAATATCGTTCAATTTTCTGATGTTCATTTCGGATCTGTAAGGCATAAATCCATTATCCGCCAAGTTGTAGATAAATTAAAAGAAATTGAGGACACTTGCGAAATAGCCATCATTTCCGGAGATCTGGCAGATGGCTCTTCTGTTGTGGAGGAAGATGATTTTCTTGCATTTAAAGAAGTGGGCATCCCCGTTGTGTTCACGCCAGGAAATCATGATTTCTATATGGGCATTGAAAATGTTTTTAATGCATGCAGAAAAGCAGGCATCATTATTTTAGATAATGAAAGCATGGAATTTGAATGTTTAAACATTTTTGGTCTAAGATTTAGTTTTGATGACAGGTCCGTTCCAAAAATTGATGAAAGCCTTATCAAGCCGGGATTTGTAAATATCATTAATTATCATGTTCCGTATTATTGGGAGGAATTCTCATCTGCGGGTTTCGATATTCAATTGTCTGGCCATACCCATGGAGGCCAATTCTATCCTGCCGTAAATTTCACTGATATGCTATTTAAATATAATATGGGTCTTTTTAAGAATAATTTAGGCAAATATTTGCATGTTACAACTGGTGTAGGGTCAATGGATACTCCTATGAGGTGGGGTACGGATTCGGAACTGGTTGTTTTAAAATTGAGAAAAGAATAACTCGCAGGTAATTAAAGTTTATTTAGGAGAAATATTCATATATTTAATTGTATGACTATTGATAATCACAACCATTTTTGCATTTACTGTGGTGCTAGAATAATTGACAGCCAAAATTTCTGTACAAAATGCGGAAAACCAATTTATAAGAGCCCTAATGTCACTGTTAAAAAGGATCCTTCCAAATACGATTCAAAAATCAATGAGTTAGAAGAAGAATACGACGTTAAGCAAAGTAAAGCAAAAGAATTGGTCGAAAAACTGTTTAGTCCGGACCACATGGCTTATCAAAAGTTCATGTCATCAATCAACAAGTCCAATAATTTATTCAGCACTCAAGTAGGCATTGCAAGGAAGATGGCTGAATTGAGTGTGGAGGAAAATCCTTTCGTCGAAAAGGAGATTGAAAATAAAATCGCTACATTGAAATCTTTCATAGATAAGATTGAAGATTTGACTAATGAGCTGATAATTCATTTAAGTTCAAATAAAAAAGACAATGAGGATATTCAGCATTTATTTGATGATATGGATGATTTAATTAATTCTGTAAAAGATTACTAAACCATCTCTTCATATATCTCTTTCATTTTTAATGCATCAACATCCCTAAGTGGAGTTTCACAGATTATGTTCGCCTTCCAACCGTTATCAATAAGATTGGCCAACAAATCTCTAATATTTGGGCCATATTCGTCACTTTCATCAAGAGTATGGTGTTTTACCTCTCCATGATTGCCATATTCGATTGTTGTGAAGTGGCAGTGAAGAATATCAATATCTAGTTTGTCTTCTAGTGTTGAAAAAATGCAATTGTAATCGTCCTTTTTTGTTAAAAAGCCTCTTCCTCTTGCGTGGACATGGGCAAAATCAACTGTAGGTTCAAAATGATCAAATGATGAGCATAATTCCACAATTTCTCCAATATTTCCTTGTTGGGTTCTTTTGCCGGTGGTTTCTGGGGCAAATGTAAACTCTTCAATGCCTTCTGATTCCAATTCTTCAAATAATCTATTGACGGTATTTTTGGATATCTCCATGGCTTTTTCAGGTTTCCTGTTTAAGTAAGCTCCCGGATGAAACACTAATCGGTAAGCTCCGATCCACTCACCTGCTCGTGCCATTGAAATCAAATGCCCTAGGCTCTTTTCAATTTTTTCCTCTTCCTTGGCACATAAATTAATGTAATATGGGCCGTGCATTGAAATTAAAACATCATGCTTTTCTGATTCTTTTTTCAATGTTGTAGCTGAACTTTCACCAATCCTGACTCCGTAGGGGGATTGGTATTCATAAGAGTCAAGTCCTTCTTCACGAATGTATTTTGGAGCCTTATATGCTGCACCCTTATAATCGATAGGGCTGCCAGCAGGTCCAAAAAGTACTTTATGCTTCATTTAAATCAGTAAAAAAATAGTAAAAAAAGAGGGAATTTAGTATATTCCCATAGCTTCGTTTGTTTTTGCAATTGATTTTTCGTTGTCACTTTCCATTTCTAGAAGTGCACGGATAGCATCAATGTTTTCTGGAATTACATCAGATTCCTGATGCACTGCTTGCATGTAGAATAATTCATTGTCCACAACATTGATAGATTCTCTCCAAACAGGAATTTCATATAAGTCATTTCTGTTTCTTCCGAGTTCTTTGGCATATTCCATTAACTCAGCAGTAGAACCTAAACCTTCTTCTGCAGAAACTACAATTACTCTGGAGCGTTTCTCTAATGCTTCAATTATTTCTTCGGTTTCAACATCATTGTTGATTTCAACCATGATATTGTGTTGGTGCATTAGGGTAGTAGGCACGAGCAATGCCATGGTGGTCACGTCGATGCCTTTCATCACGGTTTTCACGTCAGGCCCGTGGTGGGAAGGTACTTTTGGAGGATTTGGAACAATTGCATTAATTGGTCCTTTCTTGATTTCGGATGGGTCTGATCCTCTTCTTACCATTACTGCTCTGACTTTTTTGATGTCTGCAATTGGGTCAATTGTAGATAATGTACGGGTTAATCCTGTGGTGTTACAGGAGACTACTCTAGTGTAGTCTGCACCATAGGAGTCATCATAGTTACCAAAAGCATTAAATGAAAGACCTGTTAGCTCGTGGTCTTCTCCACCTTGATAAATTGCTTTTACTCCAGCTTTTTTATACATTTCAAGGTTTTGCGGTCCGATACTTCCAGGAGTACAGTCAACAACGACATCAGCTTCCTGAATCATGTCTTCAACAGTACCGGCTATTTCAATTCCGGCGTCTTTGAATAATTGTTCTCTTTCCGGAATTCCAATGTATAAAGGATAGCCCTTTTCTTCAACTGCAGTTCTTGCTTCGTAGTTTGGTCTAGTTTTACTTACGCCAATAACTTTCATATCATCTTGAGCGGCCACTGCATCAGCCACTCTTTTACCGATGGTTCCATAACCATTAATTGCAACAGTTTTCATTTTAATCCCTTTTTTGTTTATATAATTAATATTATATGAAATTAGATTTGTTTTTTAACTTATTTAAAATTTGATATAATATTCCAGATAGGGGGGATTTGTTTTGTTTGAATCATGGTGATTTATTTAAATGTTTGATTTATTCCATGATTTGAATGTAAATCGTTAATGTTATTTTGGATAATAATTAAATGAATATTATGAACTATAAAGTTGAGGGAAATGGTGAGGCCTTGATTTTCATCCATGGGCTTTCGGATAGTCTATTATATTGGGAAGTTCTAGCGAGCAATCTTAAAATGAATTATCAAGTTATAAGAGTTGATTTAAGAGGGCATGGCGAGTCTGAATTAGGAAATGATGAGATAACTATTGAGTTGTATGCAAAAGATTTGGCCAATCTTTTAAATGAGTTAAATGTTGGTAAAGTTAACCTAATTGGTTTTTCTTTAGGTGGAGCAATTGCGCTTGATTTTGCAATCACATATCCTGAAAAAGTGGCATCTCTTGTGCTCATGTCCTGCTTTTCAAAAATTGACAACCATTTGGCAGCTGTTTTCAATGAATTTAAAAATGCATTGAATAGCAGTTTTGAAGATTTTTATGATTTGATTTTACCTATGGTATTATGTCCGGAGGTCATTGATGATAATTATGATGATTTGAAGTTTTTAAAGCATTTAGCTTCACAAACTGCTAATGTTCAAGCTTATATCAAAGCTATTGATGCCTCTTTGGATTTTGATGTAGGAGATAAGCTGTCAAAAATTGATGTTCCTGCATTGATTTTGGCAGGTGAATATGATGAAATAACTCCTGTATCTATTCAAAAGGATATTTGTGCAAAAATAGGAAATTCAAAAATGATTGTTCTTGATGATGTGAAACATAATTTGCTGGTTGGGAAAAATAATGGGAAAATATTAAATATTTTAATCGAGTTTTTAAAAATAAAAGGTAAGTAGAAAATCTATTCTACTTTAAATCCTGCTTCTTCAACAGCATCATTGATGTCTGTATCACTTACATCGCTAGACATTGTAATTGTGGTAATTCCAGAATCTAAATCTGCTTTAGCATCTTCAATACCATCAACATCTTTTAAACATAATTCTACAGCATTAACACATGATGGGCAGTGCATGCCCACTACTTTAATTTCTTTTTCGGCCATAATAAATCACCTTATCATCGATAGTTAATATTTTACTTTTGTTTTATTTAAAGTTTTATTGACACCCAATTTCTTTGATTGTTTGGAGTCTTTTTTTGAAATATTGTATCGCACTAATGTTGAAGAATATAGGATGACAGCAATTGATCCGATATTGTGGATTAAAGCTCCTTCAATAGGGTTTAAGATTCCTAGAATAGCTAATGCCATGGCTATTATATTCAATGTTAATGCAAAGGCGATTCCTATATTTATGATGCGAACTGTTCTTTTTGCAACTTTAATCAAATGGGGGATGCTGCCTATGTCATCGTTGATTAATGCGATATTTGCGGCTTCAACACTAATGTCGCTGCCGATGTCTCCCATTGCTATTCCCACATTGGCTCTTCTTAAAGATGGGGCATCATTTATGCCGTCTCCAATCATTCCAACTTTATGCTTGAGCATCTGCTCTTCTTTGATATAGTTGGTTTTGTCTTCAGGCAAGCAGTTGTATCTGACATTTCTAATTTTTGCTTGATTTGCGACGAATTCTGCTGTCTTTTCATTGTCTCCTGTAAGCAATGTTGTTTTTATTCTTAGGCGTTTTAGACCGGTTATTGTTTGTTTTGCATTTTCGCGTAATGTATCTGCAAGATGCACTTCTCCAATATTCGCCCCGTCTTTTGCCACATATATTGCAATTTCCCCGTTTTGTGGTTCTTTGCTATTGTTTAATGTAATATTTTCTGATTTTAAGAATTTTTCATTTCCTGCTATTATTTTTGAACCGTTTACTGTTCCGCTAACTCCTTTTCCAATATGCATTTTAAAGTCGCTCACTTTGGCTAAATCATCATTGCCATAAAATTCCATTATGGCTTTCGCTAGGGGATGTTCTGATTTTGATTCCAGTGATGTGAGCAGATGCATCATCTCTTTGGGGTTATCTGAGATGACATTAACGACTTCTGGTGTTCCATGTGTCAATGTTCCTGTTTTGTCGAACACTAATTCATCTACATGCGCCAATTCTTCTAATGATTCTCCATCTTTAACGAGAATTCCATATTTGGTCAGGTTTCCAATTGCGGCCATTATTGCAGTTGGTGTTGCCAGAACCAGTGCACATGGACAGAACACTACTAATATTGTAACTGATCTTGTTATTTCAAATGTAAATAAATATGTCAATACCGCAGCAGTAAAGGCTATTACAACAATCATTGTGGCCCATTTATCTGCGGTTCTGACAATTTTTGCATTCTCTGGTTTGGAGGATTCAACCAATCCTATTAGTTTTTGAAGAGAACTCTCTTGGCTGATTTTTGTTGTTGTCATCATAAATGATCCATAAAGATTGATTGTTCCACTATATACCTCATCATCAACGGTTTTATCTACTGGCATTGATTCTCCTGTAAGTGTAGATTGGTCAATAGATGTTTCGCCATCAACTATGATGCCGTCTGTTGGTATGCTTTCTCCAGGAAGCACTTTTAAGATATCTGCGACTTGTACTTTTTCGACATGTATTCTTTCTTCTATATTGTTTTTAATTCTTGTTGCAATTTGTGGGGTCATTTTCACAAGTTCTTCAATTCTGCCTTGTGTTTTTGATACAGTATATTTTTCTAGAAATCCTCCGATAGCCATGATAGTTGCGATTTCTCCTGCTGCAAATACCTCTCCAATTATTATGGATGCGATAATGGCAATTGAAACAAGTAAATCTGCTTTAATATCAAATTCATTTATTAATCCTTCTGCACATTCCTTAAATATTGGTATTCCACAAAGTATAACTGCAATCCATGAAATTGAATCGAGTGTGAGGATAGAACTGCAGATTATACTTATTGTGGAAACGATTATAAGCATGATGTCTATCTTTTGATTTTTTGTAAGGTTCATTTTTATCAACCCCAATAGTATAGATATACCCCATAGGGTATAAAGTTATTTTAAAAAAATTTAAATTCTGGAGTAGTATTCCAAAATTGATGAAATATCGCTTATGGCTTCGTCTGCATCTTCCTCTTTTATCGCTTGTTTTACACAATGTTCTAAATGTCCTTCTACAATTATGTGTCCGACTTTGTGTAATGCTGATTTAGATGCATTTATTTGCATTAATATCTGTTCACATGGAATGTCCTCATCAATCATGCGGTCGATTGCATTAATTTGGCCAATGATTTTTTTGAGTCGTCTATGTAAGTTTTCACTGTCCATACATTGTTTCATAATAACACTTCCTATACCTATGGGGGTATATGTTTGAATTAGTATATAAATATTTCGGAAAAAATAGTATGAAATTTGAAAAAATAAAATAAAAAAAGGAGGAAAAATTCAAGTCTATGCTTGATTTTCCATTTCTTCAAATTTAGCTGGGAAATATGTATCTACTACATATTCAAGCCCATATTTTGAGAAAGATTGCTGTTCTGCTTTCTTACCTATTTTAAGCATCTTTTTGATTTCAGTTTGCCAGAAATCGCCTTTATACCTTGGGTCTTTTGAAAGCTCTTTTAGTCTCATGACGTCAACATCCTTGAGTTTATCTGTAGGCAGATCGTAGTTGATGATGTCAGACGCTGTCACTCCAATGAATTTGGCGTCAGGAGTAGCTAATTGATGATTAACGTGAGCTAATTTTGCACTTCCGGAAATGATTACTTGTGCAATGTGGAATCCCCAAGGGTCTCCGTCGTTACAGATGTAGACTGGTAGGCCAAGTTCTTCATTAACTCTTTTAATGAACCTTCTTGTAGCACGGGCGGCTTGTCCTTTAAGCCCGACAATCAAGCAATTGAATCTTTTGTGAGCGTTTTCTTGCACTAGCCTGTGGAACATTCCCATTGTTTCCACCGCCAATACTTTATCAACATTGTAGTCCAAGAATTCTACTTGGTCGATTGTCGGTGAAATTGTATAACCTGATTTTCCCATTTTGGTTGCATTAACTTCGGTGCCTTCATCCAAGAGGGTGAGGTCACCGTAAACTGATGCTCCGTCTTCTTCTGGCATTAAACCCAATTCTTCACGGGTGGTTCCTAAAGTAACTTCCAAGTCCTCCCCAACAATGTTGGATTCTTGTTGTGTTTTGAAACTGATTCCCCAACCTTCGGAAACGTAATACATCTCCCTGATGGTTGCGGTTTTTTCTCTTGCAACCAAATCTTTACAGAAATTACCAACATAAACCATTTGACCTAATTTCCTGATTTGCTTTACATTTCCAAGGGATCTTCTTCCGAATCTATCACCTAATACGTAATATCTTTCAGCCGTATCGTAAATGATGTTTCCTGTACCTCTAGAAGGAACTTTAATGGATGGAACTTTATTTTTCTCAATGTCTTCAATAATTTCCTGTCCTAATCCTGTAAGTTTGTTAAGGGTGTATTCTTTTCTTTCATCTTTATGTGATTTACTACCTTTGGGTACTTTAGTCATCTAAATCACTACTCCTCAAATTCCTCTTCATCATCATCAATGAATTTGTCCAATGTTGAGTGACCTTCCTCAACAGCATGGCCGAATTCGTCAACTTCTTCCATGATGATTGCGTCAAGTTCTTCTTCTTCCTCTTCTTCTTCAACCTTTTCACCAAGCAGTTCCGCAAGAGCCCTTTTGGTTACTTTCGCTAAAACTTCCTGATATTCAGGAACTCCAGTTTCACCAAGCTTTGCAGCCTCTTCGATAATTACCGGAACATATTCTTCAAATACTTTTGAACGTTTCTCCTTTTCTTTAGCTGCTCTTTTAGCTCTTAAGTGCTTTTGGAGTTTACGAGCCAATTTCATGGTTGCTTGCCTTATTTCGTGAACTATTTCAGGTTCCGGTGATACACTTTGTTTTCCTGTTGAAAGGTAAGGTACCTGTGTGGAAATAATATTTACAAATAATGTTAATGGGGTATTGTCCATGTCTCTTAAACCATAACGTTTCCAATCAATACTTTTTAGCGCTTCGGTAATTGCACAACTTCCTGCATCGAAAGTCAATGGAACTCTGTTAGCAAATCTCATGATTTCTGATTTTCTCTGTTCCTTAACAACTCTTCCTGCATCTCCACCATAGGCAAGACCCGCTTCGATAATAAATGAGATACCGCCCGCATAAGTGACAGGTTTTCTTGTAATTGTAGTTACAAACTCCGGTTTTAGAATCTGTTTCATACCTTTTTCGATTTGATCAGATCCAATTGGTATGAGCCCGTCAGTTGGAGGGGCCATGAATTTCATTTTCTTAAAGCAGTGAACAATTGCTTCCGCTTCTGCGAATGTCATTGCTTTTGGACGTTTGTTCATGTCAATTCCGGTCATTTCAGCAATTTCATCCACTCTTTTGTTTGACATTCTGGACAATGAAGAAGTTAGCATGCTTTTGTATCTTCTTTTGTCGGTATTTTTAGCCATTGTCATTAAATCGTCAGCGCTTACACCTTTTGGGTGAGGCAATACTTCTTTTGGTTGTACTGGAACAATGTCTGCTGCTCTTTTGAAGATGTATTTGTGTCCTGAAGGATCCCTAAATGTGATTTTTGCATGAGGATTTCCAATCATTGTTCTTCTGATGTATTCAAAAGCGCCTTGTTCCGCAAGTGAGTATGACACGTCTTTAAATTGTAATTCAATGCAGACTCCAGTGCTTTCTGCAGGATAATCTTCTCTTTCCATTAGGATTCCACGGTTGTTTTCAACATCCATCTGGAACTTCATTTTCACTCCTTTAATTTCATCCCCTTCTTTATAACATGAAATTACGCGAGCCGGTTTACCGGTTGTCATTTGTGATAAAAGCACGCAACCACTACAACCTAAACCTTGTTGTCCTCTGGATTGGATGTTTCTGAATTTGGAACCTGCAAACATCATACAGTATACTTGCATTACATAGTCTTCAGGAATTCCAGGTCCGTTATCTTTATGTCTTAAAATATAATGCTCTTTATCGATACGTTTTAATTCTATGTCAATGTCAGGCAATATTCCTGCTTCTTCACATGCATCAAAACTGTTGGTAATTAATTCGTGAAATACGATTGTTAAAGTACGAATTTTACCGGTAAATCCAAGCATTTGCTTGTTTTTCCTAAAGAACTGTGATGGGGTTAATCTTTGAAAATCTTCTTCCCAATCAAGTCCCATTTCTTGCTCTTGAGCCAAAGTTTTTTCCTCCTTATAGTATTATGTTTAAATTTATTATGGTATAATATATTTAAATCAAGTGAGAGAGCATTTGATAAGTAATATTTTTACAGTACCCTATCTATCTTGTTTAAATATGTGGTAAAATAATAATTTAAAAACATGTAGAAAATATAGTATTTACACTACGTTATCTATATATGTTTGTTACAGTATATAAGGTTTTACTATATTTGCCATAATTTTTATAGTTATCTTTCATTAAAATTAATTTCAATATGTAATATTTGTCTGGTTTGGTCAAATGTATACTTAAATGTAATAACTTTCAAATTAGATTGGATTTAAAAATAAGTAAGTTTTAGGAGTGTTTGCTCCTAATAATCTTTTTCATCGAAGTCAATTCCATCTTTAAATTCGATTTTATCGTCTTCGATACCAACTAGATCCTTGAACTCTTTCATCTTTAAGGTTTCTTTTTTATGTTCTAAAAATCCGTAAACTGATTTGTGTCTGGATCCATTCAATATCATTTCAATGGCTTCTTTTGCAATCATGATGTTGTCCATTTCACCAATTAGGGAAACGGTCTTGCCGTAAACAGCCATATCCACTTCAGCCATTTCCATGATTATTTCACGGGTTTTGCCGTCTTTTCCAATAATTCTTCCTTTGTATCTTGCAAGAGCCTTTTTGGATTTTCCAATGTATAATGGTAAACTTATTACTTCTAGATAAATGTCATCGCTAACTAATTTAAGTGCAACTTCAGGGTTAAATCCACGGGCAACAGCTTTAACGATATGGTTTGCATTCCAAACCCCTAATGGATCTTCCATATCGTCTCTAGGTGTGATATAAACGGTACCATCATCACTATCAATATCTAATAGGGTTCCAGTTGATTTCTCAATGGATTTTTTAACTTCTCCATTGCTTCCAATCAATGCCCCTACTCTATTTTGAGGTATTTTTAAGTAATCTGTTTCCGGCATAATTTTCACCTTTTTTTAATTAGAACTAATTATAATTATTTAATTTCAAATCTTTAAATGTTTTTGTTAAAATTAATATTGTAACCTATATGTTTTAGATATTTTGTATGTAAATACTCAAAATTCCGGTGCAACATATTCCCAAATTTCCTTAAAACTGGTTTCAACACCAAGTTTGCTATATTCGCGAACAAGAGTGTTAATGTCTCTTTCAAGCAATTCTCTAGAGATTGGATTATCCAGAACTACAGACTGTGAGACATCGATAATCACGGGTTCTTCATTTAAATTTAAAATGTTATAGTTGGATAAATCCCCATGAACCAGTTTAGCTTCCCTTACAAACAGTTTGAGTTGAACCAGTAACTTATTGAAAAATTCATCTGGATTTTCAGGAGGGTGATTTCTGACAGGCTGTGCAGGATTTCCGTTTTCATCACCTATGAATTCGATTATCAGGACATTATTGGAACTTGTGTAGGGTTTTGGAACATTCACTCCAGCGTCATGTAATCTGGTTAAATTTTTGAATTCCTTTGTAACCCAGGAATAGATGATTTTCCGTTTGTTTTTGGTTTTGATGTTGAATCTCGGATCCCCTTTAAGATAGTAGTCCATCTTTTTAAAATCAGAAGTGGCTATCCGATAGATTTTAACGGCTACAAAGCTTTCATCATCTCTAATGCCTGTAAGCACATTGGCTTCCTTGCCGGTACTTATGGCACCATTCAAAACGTCAATGAATCCCTGATTTGCAAGTTTATATAGTGTTTCTAATGTTATCTTATCAAAAATTTCATTCCCGACCTTTCTCTCGGAACTGTCTTTTTTTCTTTTTCGGGAATGCAATTTTTCGTGAGCAGCATCGGCTTTTGCTATTTTGGAATCCATTTTATATCAAAAAAATAAGTAGTTAGACTACATTTTTAAGTAGCCTTTTCTTTCAAGCCAATTTGATTCGGTTTTGGTGTATCTCCAAATTACATCAGCTTTTTCATCAGATTGGAAATCCCATGGTTTAACAAGGATCACGTCTCCTTCACGAATCCAAATACGTTTTTTCATTTTTCCAGGGATTCTGGTCATTCGTATATTCCCATCAGCACAACGGACTTTTAATTTCCCATGTCCCATAATTTGTTCAACTACTCCAGGTATTTCGCCCTTTTTAGGGGTTCTTACCCTTCTGTACTCTTGTTGTTGGTTGTTATTAGGTTTTGACAAATACTCTCCTCCAAAAATAATAATACAATTTTCCACTAGATTAAATTATTTATATATTTATGAATATATTATATATTAATTTATTGGATTTTTAATAAAGGCGTTATTATGGGTACTGAATTTTTAAAAATTAAGGAATGTGATGAAGCGATTGATATTATCCAGGAGTTGTTTGACAAAAATTTGACTCCTCAAAGTGAAGAGATTGATGTCAGTGAAGCTTATGGAAGAATTTTATTCGAAGACGTTTACTCAAGAATGGATTTCCCGCCATTCGATAAGGCTTTAAAGGATGGTTTTGCAATTCTTGCAGAAGACAGTTTCGGAGCTTCTGAAGAATCACCGAATACATTGGAGATAATTGACTTTTTAGAAGCTGGAGCAACTACCGATAAAAAAGTTGAAAAGGGAAAATGCATTGAAATCAGTACCGGTGCGGCAATGCCGGAGGGTGCTGAAGCTGTTGTAATGGTTGAATATGCTGAAAAATTTGATGGAAAAGTGAATCTGTTTACAACTGCCACCCCTACACAGGATGTTGCTCGTAAAGGCTCTGATATTGAAGAGGGAAAATTAATCCTCAAAAAAGGCGACTTTTTGAATCCTGGAAAGATTGGAGTTTTGCTTTCACAGGGTTTTGAAACCATTGAAGTCTACAAGAGGCCGACAGTTGGTATAGTGTCTTCAGGAAATGAGATCACACTTCAGGGAGATGAGTTGGAATATGGAAAAATCTATGATGTTAACGGCGGAATGATTAAAAACGATGCGGTTTCCTGCGGCGCTGACGCTAAATTTTTAGGGGTCATGAGGGACGATTATGATGAGGTAAAGGAGATGATTACCAAATCATTGGAGGATGTTGACGTCCTGTTCTGCTCTGGAGGAACTTCAGCTGGTCTTGGAGATGTGCTGAAACATGTTTTAGATGAATTAGGTGAAGTTCACATTCATGGAATTTCAGTTCAGCCTGGAAAACCTACAATCGTTGGCGTTATTGAGGGTAAGATTGTCATTGGCCTTCCGGGAAATCCGGTTTCAGCCATAATGATATTCAACGCTTTTGTAGCAGAACCTTTGACTAAACTTGCAGGTATCGAAAAAGATTTCGAGTTAAAAACAGTTAAGGGAACAATGACTCGCAGAATTCATTCTCAAGTTGGAAGAATGCAATATCAGCTTGTTAAAGTTGATGAAGATGAAGTTCATCCAATTTTTAAAGATTCAGGAGCAATATTTTCACTTTCGACAGCAGATGGATATGTAAAGATTCCAAAATTGGTTGAGTTGCTTGAAGAGGGTGAAGAAGTAGAAGTCTTTTTATTTAATTAAAATTATAAATTAATGTGGTGTAATTATGGATTATGAAGTTAAAGTAATTCCAGAACAAAAATTAGGAGTTATCAATTGCAAGACTCCAATAGAAGATTTAGGTATATTTTTATCTATATTGATGGGTTGGGTTGATTCTGAAGAAATAGAAACTGAAGGCGACCCGTTCATTGTTTATTTCTCACCAAGACACGAAGTCAATGAAGGTGATGCGGTATACGATGTGAGCATTGCCATTAAACAGGATGCGGATGAAACCGATAGGATTCGTGTCGTTGACATGATCGAAAATAAGGTTTTAGCAGGAAAGCACTTCGGTTCAACAGATAATATCATGGATACCTATGCTGAATTGGTGGAAGTAGCGCAAACCAATAACTATGATATTATAGGATCACCTAAAGAGGTTCTAATCAAGGGTATCCACAACTGCGATGATGAAAATGAATTCATCACTGAAATTCAATTGCCTATTATTGAGATGTAGGTGTTAGGATGTCTAAAAAAGAAGAGATTGATTTTGATAAGGAATTGGAAAAGGTTGCTCGCACTTCTAATATCAATATTAGAAAATCAGAATATGCTTTTGAAAATCAATTGAAAAAATTGGATAAAGAAATTGATAATGCCATAAATGGCAAAATAAAAGAATTTGATGAAAGTAAGCAATTAACTTCTGATTATTTGTCTATCGAGTATAAAGATGATACAATCGATAGATATAGGAAAAAATTAAATAAAATTTAATTTTTCTTTTTTTAATTTTGGCCAACCACCCTTAAATCATGCACCAATAATTTAGGGATAATGAAAGAACCGTACTGTTTTATTTCCGTATTCAAACCTTCTACTTTTTTCATAATTTCAAAGATATTTCCAGAAATCATGGCCTTGTTAATTGGTTCTGTCAACTCTCCATTTTCTATTTTAAATGCATTGCTTGCTTCTACTGAAAAGTCTCCTGAAATTGGATTTGCAGTATGAGCTCCCAGGACACTTGTTGTTAGAACGCCTTTTTTGATTTCAGACAGTTCTCTTGACTCGGAAAATTTGAACTCCAGATTTGTTGGAGAAATCATCGGTGTTGTCAGATAGCTTCCCCTATGTCCGTTGGAGGTTGTCTTCGCGCCAACCTTGTTTGCAGTGTAAATATCATAGATAAATGAGTTTAGAACGCCATCCTTTATTAATTCAGTTTTCTGACTGGCGCTGCCTTCTCCATCGCATTTTGAGCTCAACATTCCTTTTTCTAAAAGGGGATCGTCAATGATGGTAAGGGTAGGATTTGCTGTTTCAAGTCCCATTTTATCTTTTAATATGGACCTGCCTCTTCTTACATTTTCACCATCAAAAGCTCCCATAAATGTTTGAAGAAGTCCTGTTGCAGCATAATAGTCTAAGACTACATCATAATCATTTGTTTCAATAGGCTTTGTGTCAAGGGATTTTTTAGCCAATTCGCACACGTCGCTAGCTAGTTTTTCACCGTCCAGATCGAAAAATCTTGATGATTGTGAGTTGTATGCGGTTGCAATTTGCCCTTCTTTTTGGATGGTTACGGATAAGCCAACGCCAAATCCGGTGCCTTCATTTTCTATTGAAACATCATTTGAGTTAATTATCAATGACCTTCCTTCACTTGCGGAAAATCCGGAGCCGGTAATTTCACATCCGCTATCGCTTGCTGTTGCGATTACATTCTTTAGAAATTCAACTGATTCATCAAGGTCCAAGTCGTTAAATTTTTTGTCATAGACTTTCTTGACATCAACCACCTTTTCAACTTCGGAAAAAGCGTAATTTGAATCCTGTTTGTTTAATCTTGTATTTTCAATAGCTTGGGTTCCGGTTTCTTCGATTTTATCCAGGTTTGATGTAAATGCAAAACCGATCTTATTGTCTTTGATGACTCTAATGCCGATTCCTTGCTCAATTTCTTCTTTTGCAAAGTTTAATTCATCCTGCTTTGAGTCGAGTTCTATTAATTCGGATTCCTCTATATAGATTTCGTAAGCATCACAATTATTTTCAACAGCTTTTTTTGCCTTTTCAGCTATTTCATATATCATACTATCCCTACAGTGCAAATTTTTCGATAGCTTCCGCCACGCCGTCGCCAAACATTTTTTCGCAAGCATAGGTGCTTATCTCTTTTAATTTGGCTTCGGCATTCCCAACAGCTATTTTGTATCCTGCTTCTTTTAGAAAGTCTTCATCGTTTTCGCTATCTCCGATAGCCATCACGTTTTCCATATTAATCCCATTTCTTTCGCATAGATATTTGAGTGAAGTTCCTTTATTCACTCTTTTATCGGTTACATGGAGTGCAAACCCGCTATCATATATTTCAAGTTCGTTTAAGTATTCAAAATCCTTTAGGGCATCTTCCAATTCTTCACGGGCAAGGGTTTTGTAGAATACTGTTTCTGTTAATCTATACATATTGTCATGGGATGCATGTGCATCGAATTTTTCAGCTAATTTTTCTTTTAGGTGATTTTCCGCTGATGTGACAAAGTCCCTGTCAACCATTGTTTCAACAGCATTGTTGTTTTCACCTTCTTTAAAGACAATGCCTCCATTTTCTGCAACAAGTCCTCCGCTACATCCGATAAGCACTTCAGTTGCATATGCATAATTCACGACATTTCCTGTGACTATTATGGTGGGGATTCCTGCTTTTTCTGCTTTTCTCAATGCTTCAATTGCTGAGATGCAGATTTGTCTTTTATCGTCAGTTATTGTTCCGTCGATGTCTACTGCTATTGCTTCTATTGTCATGTTATCCTCTTGAATATCTGTGTGCTATGTTGCAGGTTCCCTCTTTACTCACCATGCATGCGCCGATTGGATGTAGTGGATTGCATGCTTTTCTAAATAGCTTGCAGTCTTCGGGTCTTGCAAGTCCTCTTAGGATTGGTCCGCAGATGCAGCCTTTAGGTGCTTCATTAACGTCTTTCACTTCAATATCATATTTTTCACGGGCATTAAATTCTGAAAACTCATCCTTTATTTCTAGGATTGAGTTTGGTATTTTTGGAAATCCTCTCCATTCCCTTGAAGTCACGTCAAATACCTGTTTAATCATGTCTTGAGCTATGACATTTCCTTCTTCTTTAACTGCTCTTTTGTATTCATTTTCAATTTTCGGTGTTTCATTGTGAATTTGTCTTAAAATCATGTAAACGGACATTAATATGTCTAATGGGTTGAATCCTGCTACTGTTTGAGGTATTCCAAAGTCAGTTGAGAAGTATTCGAATGGTTTTGTCCCGATGATTGTGCAGACATGTCCTGGCTGTATTAATGCGTTTAGGCTTGTCTCTCCTGAATTAATTAAAAAGTCAATTGCCGGTGGAATCAGTCTGTGGCATGACAATACTGAGAAGTTTTCAGGCGGTGTCGCTAATAGTTCTGCGGCTGTTGTGGGTGCGGTTGTTTCGAATCCTGCAGATATGAATACCACATCATTGTCCTCTTTTTGCGCAATTTCAATGGCTCTGTTAATTCCATAAACGACCCTTACGTCTCCACCTTCTGCCTTAGCATCAGCAAGTGATCTTTCAGAACCCGGAACTCTTAACATGTCCCCAAAAGTTGTGATTGTAACTCCTTTGTCAATAAGCTCTAAAGCTTCATCAATTTCACGTGACGGTACAACGCATACTGGACATCCTGGGCCTGCAATTATTTCCACTTCCTCTGGAAGCAGGCTCCTGATTCCATTTTCCATTATAGTGTGTTCATGAGAGCCACAGACATGCATTATTTTAACGGGTGTGGCTAATTTGTTTATTCTATCTAAAAGTTCTTTTGACATATTTTTCATATTAACACCGAAGATTTAATATTATACATTCAATATAATATTTAGTATTAGGTTAATTATAGTTTATTATAATTGTATAGGGATTTATATGTTTAATAATAATATGATTTTAGTAGTTATTCCGGCAAGGGGCGGTTCTAAGGGAATCCCTCGTAAGAATTTGAGGCTGCTTAACAATAAGCCGCTCATTTCCTATGCAATTGAGACAGCAAAAGCCTCTCAATATGTTGATGATGTTGTTGTAACTACTGATGATTCTCAAATTGCATTGATAGCTGAAAAATTCGGAGCGAGTGTTGTCAGACGTTCTAAAGAACTGGCAACTGATGAAATTTCGCTTGATCCTGTTATTCATGATGCAATGATTCAAAAAGAAAAACAGGCTTTTGATGAATATGATATTATAATTACTTTACAGCCTACGTCTCCATTGATACAGTCTGAAACGTTGGATAAGGCTATTGAAAAATTTGAAGATTTTAGTTTGGATAGCGTAATTTCAGTTGTTGACGACAGGCATTTGAGTTGGGGATATGACGAGAACAACCATAGGTATTTCCCAAATTATATTGAACGTGTTGATAAAAAATCACTTCCGAAGTCATTTAGAGAAACAGGTGCTATTCTGGCAACAAGAAGAAACTTTGTTCATGTTGATTCACGGTTTGGCACTAACATTGACATCGTTGAGGTGTCCCGTGAGGAAAGTGTTAATATTGAAAACTATGAGGATTGGTGGATTGCAGAAAATTATTTGCAAAAGAAAAGAACAGCAATAGTTGTAAATGCCTCTGATGATATTGGAACAAGCCATATTAATAGATGTTTGTCTTTGGCTTCAAAATTAGTGTTCCATGATGTGCTGTTTTTAATTGACGAACATCACCAATTGGGCGTGGACATAGTGGATAAAAATAATTTTTCTTATAAAACTTATGAGGATGAAGGCGATTTGCTGAAATACTTAATTGAATATAATCCTCAGATTGTCATCAATGATATTTTAGACACTTCTGAAGAATATGTCTCCGCTTTGAAAAACGAAGGTTATTTTGTTGTCAATTTTGAAGATCTGGGTATGGGCAGCGCTATTGCCGATATTGTCTTTGATGACTTATATGAGCATGATTTGGGAGAACATAATGTGTTCACAGGTCATAAGTATTTCATTTTAAAGGATGAATTTTATTATCAGCCGCCTAAGATAATCACAAATAATGTTAACCGGGTTTTGATTGCTTTTGGCCAATTCGACTCAAATAATTTCACAGAAAAGGTCATTGATGCAATTCTAACTACTAATTATGAAGGAAGAATCGATGTAGTTTTAGGCTTGGATTATGAAGGCATTGAGGAACTTATTTCAAAATATGAATCCAATACATTGATTCAAATTTACAGGGATGTACCAAACTTCAGCGAATTTATTTTTAAAGCAGACCTTATTTTCACATCTCCTAATAAATCAATGTATGAAATCTGCTCAATGGGTGTGCCAACTATTTGTCTTTGTAAGGATGATAGGGACGTGTCACATGTATTTGCAAATAACAAGAACGGATTTATTAATTTAGGTCTTGGAGATGCCCTTGAAAGACAGGATGTTGTGGACGAATTTGTAAATGTAGTGAATGATTTTGATTTGAGGATGGAATTGCATAGGAAGATGTTGTCAATTGATTTGAAAAACGGGTTTGAAAATATTTTGGCAGTAATTGAAGAGGAATACCGCAAATTCGAATTTAATAAAGGTTTAAATCAGGTTTTATCATGAATATATTTAACAAAAAACCATTTCTGATTGCAAATATCAGTTTTAATTTTTATGATTTGGCAAAAAAAGAAAACATATCATATATGGATGCAGCAAAACTGTTAATTGATGATGCGCAATTATGCGGTGTGGATGCAGTCATATTTCATGCATACGACGTTGAAAAATTTATTTCACGTGATTCTCCATCTTTTTGGAATCTTTCTTTAGAAGAATCCGTGTCTCAATTTGAATTGTTTAATAAATATGGAAAATTTGGGATTGGAGAATATCGTAAATTAGCGCAGTATTGCAGTGAATTGGGTATTAAATTTTTATCTGAACCACTTGATTTTGAATCTGTTGACTTGTTGGATGATTTTGTAGATGTGTATAAGATTTCTTCATCTGATTTAACAAATATTCCTTTTGTTAAACATGTTGCTTCTAAAAACAAATCAATATTGCTTTCAACAGGTGGGGCTACTTTAATCGAAATTAAAAATGCAATCAATGCTATTGAAGATGTTTCCACTTCAAACATTGCCATTATGCATTCTATTTTATCTTATCCCACTGAATATAAGGATGCAAATTTGCTGATGATAAAAGACTTGGTGCAAAACTTTCCGGATTATGAAATTGGTTATGTCGATTATACAAAACCGGATAAAGACATGATGGTTTTAACAACTGCTTACAGTTATGGAGCCACTATTCTAGAAAAGCATTTCACTTTTGATAAAACATTAGGCGGATACTATAATACTTTTGCAATGGATCCTGATGATGTAATACATTTCAAAAATAATGCTCTATTTTTATCAAGGATTAATGGATTTACAAACAAGCAACCATTGATTTGCGAATCCTATGCAAGAAAAGAGATTAGAAAATCTATTGTTGCAAAAAGGGATATTAAAAAAGGGGAAACCATTAGCGAATCCGACATCTCATTTAAAAGACCGGGTAAGGGAATTTCTCCGGCTCAGATGGATGATGTGGTTGGTAAAATAGCTAACCGGAACATAGAAAAAAATACATTCATAGATTTTGGAATGTTGGATTAATATAAAGAAAATAAAAAAAGAAATTAAATTTCTGAAGAGCAATCTGCGGAATAGTTGTTAATTAAAACAGCACATTTGTCGATTGTTTCAGAATCTAATTTTATGGTACTGGTTTGGATTTGATTCAGTAACTCTTCAATAAATAAGTCTTCATCGGTTAAAGGCATATTTATTACAACAACTTCATTATTTATAAATCCAACCAAAGGCTCGACAAAACAATTTCTGATGTTATTGTCGTTTAAGAAGTTAATCAAGTCTTCACCTAAACTTAAAGCTTTTTGTTTAACTTTGTTGTCCTGAGAGAATTTAGCTTGTTTGGTTGTGTATCTAAATCTTCTTGCATTTTCAGGAGTTGGAATCTCTTCAATCTTATCTTCATAAGATTCACTGGATCCGATAAGATTTAAGTTTTCGTTTTCAGATTCTAATCTAAGTTTAGGATTGTATTTCTGTGAAATGAGTGCATAAATTCCTGTTGGACCTACAACTAAATGGTTTATACTAGATTTTGAAGTTGGAGTTTTTACATTGTAGAACACGTAGAACTCTTCAGGTAAACTTAATAGGTGTTCCCTAATGATTCTGGTTCGTTTTTCAGTTTCTTTTACATCTCTAGTTTTATAAATTCCATAACATAAGATAATCACGCCAACGAATAAAGCAATTATTCCAATACCGCTGTTTATTAATAAGATTTCAACTATGCTTAAAATAAAAATAACTGCCCCGACAATGAGGATGATATTATTTGTATCCATGTCTCTAAAATTGAAATCGTTATTTGAGTCAAAAAGAGAACCGGATTCAACATTGTTTTCGTCCGGTTCAGGAATGCTTAGTTTTCCAATTAAGCTTCCAAAGGACCTTTCTGAATGTTCCACAGCAGGGGTGGCATTTGCATAATACTCATTCATTCCTTTGAAAAATTCGTCTTTGAGGAAATTTTTCAAAATGTTATAATCATTTGTTTTTGGAAGAGCAAATTCTTTTCCAAATTTGGATAGGACAGATTCGGGGATTGTAGTTCTTGCAGTTTTTGAACTAAGTTCCTCTTCTTCTCTAATTTCTTGCTCTTGCCTTTCATCATCAGCTATTTGTTGCATATTTTCTTCAGAGAAGAAGTTTTCCAATCTGTTAGTAAGTGATTTTAAGGAGCGTGTATTATCTTCTGTTTGTTCTTCTTCAGGCTCTACTTCTTGGGCTTTATTTTCTTGTCTAATGGTTTGAATTTCTTTTCGCCTTTCTTCAAGATAATTGTCTAACTCGTTATTGAGTTCGTCATCAAGATATCTTAAAGAACCTCCACAGCTGTCACATTCATAATCAAGTATGCTATCGCTGCTTCTGATTTTATATTTCAATCCGCAATCTTCACATTGGACAATATGTGAATTATCATACTTGAATGTGTCCATAAATGAGGAACGAGAGCTTTTTTCACCATCAGAATATTCTTCCACATATTCTAGGTCACCTGCACATGAAGAACACTCGAATGTTGTGATGTCGTCATCATCATCGAGTTGGTATTTTGCACCACAGTTCTTACAGCATACGACTTTCATGTTATCCTCTTAAATTACTTATGATATTACTTTTTTATTTTAATTATTATATATCTTTCTAAAAATTGGCATTTTGATGTGATGATGTGGGGGTTGTGATTTAAAAAATGTCTTAAAATCTTTTAAATTTAAAAGATATTTATTTTAAAATACCCTTTAGTTAAAAAAACAGATTTAAACAGTTATCGTCAATATAATCTTAAGTTTAATTGGCTGCTAGAAAGATCCAAATATAAATGCAACAAATGCTATTAACATTCCAATTTTAAGGTATTTTGAAACTTTTCCGGCTGTGGTTCTGTCCTGATTTTTAATGATTAGTATTGCAGAGTAGATGAATAGTAAAACGGCAATTGCTATCACAATTAAATAATAAAATCCAAAAATATGGTTGAAATATAAAATTGGACATAAGGCACAGTCGATTATCACTAAAATTAATGCCAATATTGCAGTTATTTTTTCACTATACAATATTGGGAAAGTTTTTGCGCCTTCCGCTTTATCCCCTTCCATGTCTTCAATGTCTTTTACAAGCTCTCTGGCGGTTGTCATAACAAATGCGAAAAATCCCAAATATATTGAAGTTAGAATAATTTCGGGGGTGTTTAATGTAAATCCTCCAAATACAAATCCGAAACCAGTCATGAATCCTACAGTGAGATTTCCAATTAGTGGTGTGGATTTGAGCTTGTATGCATATAGATAAAGAATGACGTCAGCTATCAGCACAATGATAAATGGAATCCAATTGTTGGTTAAGTAACTTATTAAAAAACCGCATATTGTTCCAAGAATAAACAGGAGGTATCCGTAGTTTCTTCCACCGGTCACGGATATTCTTCCGGATGGAATTGGCCTTTCAGGTTTATTGATTAGGTCGATATTGTAATCGAAATAGTCATTGATAACGTTTCCGGCAGCGGTTTCAAAAAATACCGCAAGCATCGCAAGGATTAGTGGAACGTTAAAACTTTTATCTATGATTGCTATTAAGATTATAGCTATTGCTCCCATCAGTGCATTTCCGGGTCTCAATATTTCAATGTATGGATTCATTTTATCTCTCTATAGTTAAATAATCATCATATATTATATTTCATTTCTGGATTAATATGCTTGAGGCATACTTTTATTAAGTATATTATATAACATAATATTAGTATTTTATTTAATAAACTTATTACTCAAATTAATTAATTAGCTGGTGTTATATTTGGATAAAATAAAGATAGCTATTGTTGGAATAGGTAACTGTGCAAGTTCACTTATTCAAGGAATTCATTATTATGATGGCAAAAAGCCTGAAGATGCAATAGGGCTTATGCACTGGGATATTGGTGGATATGAACCTAGCGACATTGATGTGGTTGCTGCCTTTGATGTTGATGAGCGAAAAGTCGGAAAGACAATCGACGAAGCAATTTTTGCAAAACCTAACTGCACTACTGTATTTCAGAAGGACATCCCAAAATATGATGTTGAAGTAAGTATGGGTCATGTTTTGGATGGTGTTGCTGAACACATGTCCAATTATGATGATGAATACACTTTTGTTGTAAGTGATGCGGAGCCTGTTGATGTGGTTTCTGTTCTGAAGGAGAGTGGGGCTGAAATTCTAGTCAATTACTTGCCGGTAGGTTCAGAAGAGGCCGCAAGATATTATGCTCAATGTGCTCTTGATGCCGGAATAGCTTATGTAAACTGCATGCCAGTATTCATTGTAAGTGATGATGAATGGGATGCTAAATTCAGGCAAAAAGGAATTCCTATCGTTGGAGATGACATTAAAGCTCAGATAGGTGCTACTATCACTCATCGTACACTAACTAGTTTATTTATGGATAGGGGCGTTAAATTAGACAAGACCTATCAAATCAATACGGGTGGTAACACCGACTTTTTGAATATGCTCAATCGTGAAAGATTGGATTCCAAAAAGGAGTCCAAAACTGAAGCGGTTCAATCAGTCTTAAATGAAAGGATGGATGACCGCGATATTCACATTGGCCCAAGTGATTATGTCCCTTGGCAAAATGACAACAAGTTGTGTTTCCTTAGAATGGAAGGCCGCACCTTTGGTGATGTTCCAATGAATATTGAGCTCAGATTAAGCGTTGAAGACTCTCCAAACTCTGCAGGCTGTGTTATTGATGCTGTCAGATGTTGTAAAATTGGTTTAGAAAGAGGTATTGGCGGACAGCTGACTTCCATTTCTTCCTATACTATGAAGCATCCTCCAGTTCAATTCAGTGATGACGAAGCATATGAAAATGTTGAAAAATTCATTTCCGGCGAGCTGGAAAGATAATTTTTCAAGCATAATTTTTTCTTTTTTTTAATTTTTCCATTACTTTTTTTCAAACTGTTTTATATTATTAATTTATATAATAATAACGACATATATTATAGTTGGATATTTTATGATTATTTATAAATAAAATTTAAAAGAGGTGTAATTAATGGCAAAAGTAAGATTTACAGAAACAGCACTTCGTGATGCTCACCAATCTTTACTTGCAACTAGGATGAGGACTAGGGACATGATTCCTATTGCTGAAGAGATGGATAGTGTAGGATATTTCTCTGTAGAAGCTTGGGGTGGAGCTACTTTTGATACATGTATTAGATATTTAAATGAAGATCCATGGGAAAGATTAAGACAATTAAAATCTGAATTTAATAAAACTCCAATTCAAATGCTTTTGAGGGGTCAAAATTTAGTAGGATACAAACATTATCCTGATGATATTGTTACAAAATTTGTAGAAAAATCTTATGAAAATGGTGTTGACATTTTCAGAGTTTTCGATGCTTTAAATGATATTAGAAATATGGAAAAAGCTATTAAAGTAGCTAAAGACCAAGGAGCTCATGTACAGGGAACCATCAGTTATACAATTAGTCCAGTTCATACTTTAGATGGTTTTGTTGAACTTGCAAAAGACCTTGAAGCACTTGATTGTGATTCAGTGGCCATTAAGGATATGGCAGGATTGATCACTCCTAAAGCAGCTTACGATTTGGTATCTGCTTTAAAGGAAGAAACTGATTTGCTTGTTGATTTGCACTGTCATTGTACTAGTGGTATGACACCAATCAGTTATTATGCTGCATGTCAAGCAGGTGTTGATATTCTGGACACAGCAATTTCACCTCTCTCCTGGGGAACAAGCCAACCTCCTACCGAGAGTATGGTTGCAGCACTTCAAGGAACAGAATTTGACACTGGTTTGGATTTAAAATTATTAACTCACATTAAAAAATACTTCGATGACATCAAAGAAAAATATATGGGCATTCTTGATCCGATTTCTGAAAGTATAGATGCAGATGTATTGTTGTACCAGATTCCTGGAGGAATGCTTTCAAATCTCATTTCACAACTCAAAGAGCAAAATGCTCTTGACAGGTATAATGATGTGCTGGAAGAAATGCCTCGTGTTAGGAAGGATATGGGTTATCCTCCGCTCGTAACTCCAACAAGCCAAATTGTTGGAATCCAGTCTGTAATGAATGTTTTAGGTGGAGAAAGATACAAAACAGTATCCAATGAGGTTAAAGAGTACATGAGAGGAATGTACGGTAAATCACCTGCTCCAGTAAATGAGGAAATCTCTAAAAAAATAATTGGGGATGAAGAAGTGATTACCTGCAGGCCTGCAGACTTATTGGAACCTGAATTCGACAAATTCAAATCTGAAGGTGAAGAAAAAGGATTTGTCAAATCCGATGAGGATGCTCTAACTTATGCATTATATCCTCCGATTGCACCAAGATTCCTTAAAGGCGAAGCTGAAGAAGAAGAGCTCGTAGCTCCTCACACTCTTGATGAAGATGCAGCCATTGGAATTCCAACAGAATATAATGTTGAAGTTGATGGGGACATTTTTGAAGTTAAAATCATGCCTACTGGATTTATGGAAATTGGAGAAGGCGCAGAATCTTCAAAAGGCCCTATTGGTGAAGTTGAAGGTGGCGTAATATCTTCAATGCAGGGTATGGTTATTAAGCTTGCAGTCAATGTTGGAGATAAAGTTGAAAAAGGCTCTACTATCTGTGTTATTGAAGCCATGAAGATGGAAAACGATATCCAATCCGAAGTTGACGGTACTGTTGAGGAAATCTTTGTGGAACCTGGTGATGCAGTAAGTATGGGCGATATCTTAATGGTAATCAAATAGATTACCAATATTTTACTTTTTTTTTTAAATTATTTTTTGTGCAGTGATTTTATGAAGGATATTTTTGATGAATGCCAATTCGGCGATTTTAAACTCAATAGCAGAATTGTCAGAACAGGCACTTGGGAAACAGAAACAGGGGAAGGGGGATTTTTAACTCCAGCTATTTATGACAGATATGAAAAGATTGCAAGTAGCGGCACAGGATTAATCGTATCTGAAATATTTGCTCTTGATAGAAAAGACAGATTTTTCCCATATTCGACTAGCCTGGATTATCCGGGATTCATCAAGGAATATAAGATGGTGACTGACATTGCACATAATTATGATGTTCCGATCTTGGGCCAACTGGCCTTTTTCTACTATGATGATGGAGACAACCAAAAGGTAGAAGCCAATGACATAACCGAAGAGGGAATTAGGAAATTGCAGGCGGAGGTAATAATGGCCGCTAAGAAATTCTCGTTTGCAGGGTTTGATGGGATTCAAATCAACATGGGGAATAATTTTTACTTGGCTCGCTTCATGAATCCTTATTTCAATCAAAGGGAAGATAAATATGGTGGAAACACTGAAAATCGTGTAAGGATTTCATCAGAAATTATAAAAGTCATTAAAAAGACCATGGACATGCATGTAAGCTGCAGGATAAATCCGTGGGATGTTAGAAAAGGCGGAATCACCTCAGATGAAAGCATAGCCATTGCCCGTGAGCTTGAAAAAGCGGGTGCAGATAGCATTCAATTGACTGCACGTACCATATCACAAATTTATGACAAGGGCGTAAAACATCCGTTTCTAGTTTATGTCGATGATTTGATCGATGCTGTTGATGTTCCTGTTGTTTTAGGAGGATCACTGCGTGAAATGGCCAAAATCAATGATGTATTGAATAATTCCAATGTGGAATTCATTTCCATGTCTAAGCCGTTTGTGGCTCAGGCCGACTTTTTAACAGACTGGAAGGCAAATGGTGAGGGTGTAGCAATTTGTCAAAGCTGCAATAATTGCTATTCTAAAAAGACCAGTACTTGTTTTAAATACGATTCCAGTGCCAACTAATCATTGATTCGAATTTGATTTTTCAGTTTCGATTAGTCTAATTGGTTATAAAGGTTATCTTTCAGTTTTTGGATGGTTTTTTAATGCGATCAAATTTGCAATTTCCCCTAACTTATGGGAAGTTAGGGTATTTTTGCATATTCATATCAAAATTTTAGAATTTATAAAAATTTGGACCATTTTAATCCGTGTTTGACCCTTTGAACTTGTTCGTCATAGGTCTGTTCTTTGTAATTACTTTTCAGCAGTTCCGCTTTTACTTCAGCATCAAAGCTGGTGTATTTAATTTTTTCATATAGGTTTCCTTTATCCTCATCTTCTATGTCTTCAAGTTGGTATATGATTTCATTTTGAAGTTCGAAAAGAAGATCGATAGCTTGGCCGACACTTATGTCTTTAGATTTTAAAATTTCAACTTTCTCTAATTGCGCATCTGTAAATTCAACTTCCCTTTTTGGCATGTTTTGGACCTCTAATGTTTAATTGTTACTATAAGTTATGTATAGTGCTACTTAAATTATTTTCTAAAATTTTCATGGTTTTCTATGACATTTTTCAGTGTTTTTCATTAATTAAATTTAAATAGTTATTTTTTTCATATATACAATTATAGATAATTTTAAGGTGATTTTAAATGGCATTAGAAGGAGCAGAAAGAATTGACGAGTTTATTGGTGAAGCAAAAGTATTTTTCTTGGCGACTGTCGATGGAGACAAGCCTAAAAATAGGCCTCTTGGCTTTCACTTATTAAAAGACGGTAAAATTTATTTTGGAGTAGGTAATCATAAGGATGTCTTCAAGCAAATGGCTGAAAATCCTTTTGTAGAGATTGTGGCCTTGGTCGAAACTGATTTCCTCAGATATTACGGTAAGGCGGTTTTTGAAGAAACATATGATTTTGCTGAAAGCATTGTCAGAGGCAATGAATTTTTAGAAAGCATTTACAATGATGAAACCGGTTTCAAATTGGCCATCTTCCACCTTGAGGAAGCTACAGCAGAAATCAGAAACATCACTGGAGAAATCATGGAATCATATAATTTTTAATTCGATTCCTTTTTTATCTTTTTTTTCACCTGTAGAAGGTTAGAAGTATTTGGTTTAAGTTTGAATCATCGCCTGCGTCTTGTGAATATAGTGAGTTGAGTCTGGACTCGAGGTAATTGTATTCGGCATCACTGTTTAATTGGTCTATTCTTGTGCTTTTGTATATATCAATCGATTCGTCCAGCATGTTATAAAATTCATCTTTGCTTATATTGGATTTAGGTGTATTTTTAATGAGGTCTTTAATCTCAGAATCAATATCCTCGCCCGTCCATGTAATCTCGTAAACCGAATCTCCTGATGCGAAATATGCATGGGATTGGTTTGCATGAACATACTGATTATACTGGCTGTAATGCCTCACGGGGTGACCTTCAATCATTATATTTTCTTCAAAATCCTTCTCGCATGCCCAAAGGCCTATCTCATTTCCGACATTGTTGTCGATGCATTCGATAGAGAAAACGTTATCTAATGCGTATCTGTCATTTTTTAGTTCTCCTCCAAGATATCTGTCGGGAAGTTCGAATTCTATTTCGTTTATCTCAATGGTATTGTTTTGGGCATTAACACAGCCAACTAACAGAATTGCCAATGATAATATAATCAGCATTTTTCTCATGTTGCTCTTTTTATTTCTCATTTTTGAAAAAACTTTTTATACACACTTTTGATATATAACTATATATGGCAAAAGATGATAGAAGCAAAATCAATCCGTTCACAGGAAAATCTCATTTTGACATTATAAACGATGATAAATTCCTTCAGGAGTCCTATAATGAATATTATGCCATGATTAACCAATCACAACTTTTAGACGACACTCCCAATGGGCAAATTGTTAGGAATGTGGCAATCAGGTTAATTCAGGCCGTAGAGGATTACTTGGCTCAAATAGGCAGAAGCGATTATACGAAGGATTATTACGATTGGGATTTTCATCTGGTTGCTGATGATACTGTAAATGCATTTTGCATGCCTGGTGGCAAAATCGTAATGTTTTCAGGCATTCTTTCAGTTGCAAACACTGAAGAGAAAGTTGCATTCATATTGGGCCATGAGATGGCACATGCATTGCTTGACCACTCAAGAACCAGGGCCAGCGCTCAAAACGCCCAAAATGCAATCACATCTGCCGCTTGGGTTGGAAGTTTTGCACTCGATTTGGTGGGGTTGGGTGGAATCGGAAGTCTTACAAGAGCGGCCACCAATGTTGCCAGTATCGGATCCCAGTATTTCGTGTTGAATCCATGGGGAAGGGATCAGGAGCTTGAAGCGGATAAGCTAGGCATGATGATAATCCATTGGGCAGGTTTTGACATTTCTTCCATTCCTGCATTCTGGCAATCAATGGCTGGAGGAAATCCGAACAATCATGACTTTTTTTCAACTCACCCGTCTGACAGCAAGAGGATTGCAGTGATGAATGAGCTGATTCATGAAATTGAAAACCAGAAGGATTTCTATTCCTCTCCTGTTTTAAGTGAAGTTCCTACTCCAAAACAGGAATATGAATCTTCACATCTCATTGGCAATGATGTAGTTAAATATTGTCCGAATTGCGGCACTGTCGCTGATATCGATGCTGTATTCTGTACCAATTGCGGAACTAGGTTTGATGGGGAGCTAACATGCAGTAAATGTGGTGCTCCAATTGGCCCTGATGATGTGTTTTGCAACAATTGCGGAGCTAAAATCGGTGATGAGCTTAAATGCAGTAAGTGCGGTGCTTCAATTGAGCCGGATGATGTGTTCTGCAACAATTGCGGAAACAAGATTTAATCATAATTCTTTTTTTTACTTATTTTTTTCACGTCATGGAAAACTTTATATACTATCAAGTGTTAATATATTGTGTGTAAGTTAGTAACAACTTATTAACAAATTCTTTTCAAACACAAAATTTTTTTAGGATGTGATAATATGGTTAAGGTATTGCCAGAAAGCCCAGACTTGGACTTGATATTTCTAATTGACAAAAGTGGGTCAATGTACGGCAGCGAAGAGGATATCATAGGTGGATTCAACTCATTTATTGCCCGTGAAAAATCAAAGGAATTCAATACGAAGGTAACCACAATCTTTTTTGATCACGAATACGAGGTGTTGTACAAAAGGAAATCCATCAAGGATGTGGATGATTTGACTCATGCTGATTATCAGGTTAGGGGCTCAACCGCTCTTTTTGACGCTATCGGAAGAACAATCGTCAATTTCAAAAATGAAATTAGCAATAAGGTATTGTTTGTCATAATGACTGATGGGATGGAAAACTCTTCAGTTGAGTTTTCAAAATCACAGATTACAGACATGATAGAAAATCAGGGATGGGAGTTCATATACATCGGCGCCGACATCAATTCATATCGGGAAGCGGAAAAAATAGGCATCAGAAAATCAAGGACAGCCAATTATCAAAAATCAAAAGAAGGTATAGACAGGTTATATTGTTCTGTTGAATCTGCTGCAGATTCTATTAGAGCAAATAAAAGTTTGGATGAAGCAAATTGGAAAAAGGATTTGAAAAGATATGATTAACTTTCATATTCAGTTAAATCTTTTATTCCTAATTTTTTAAAGGCTCTTTTTCGCCTCATGCAACTTTCACAAACGCCACAGTGTTTGTCTCCTCCGTTATAACAAGAGTAACTCAATTCCATTGGAGCGCCAACTTCAACTCCTAATTCAACGATTTCCTCTTTATCTAAATCAATGGCTGGTGCTTCAATTTTAATTTTATCTGGGGACCCAACATCTATCAGCTCATTGAAATTCTCTAAAAACTCTTTTGAATTGTCGGGAAATGTGGTTCCCTCCTCATCGTTCCATCCGACAATAATAATTTCAGCGCCCATGCTTTCTGCATAAGATAGCGCAATTGATGTGAATACTGTATTCCTTGCAGGAACCCATACGCTGCTTGCACTTTCAGTGCTTTTTTCAAGGTCGTCTAAATCTTCAGGCGAAACTTCCGGGATTTCTTGAGATGTATTCAAACTGGATTGGCTGATTTTCGAAAGCCATGGCAGGTCAATCACTTCATGGGTCCAATTCATCTTCTCACAGATTTCTCTTGAAGCCTGAAACTCTCTTTTAAAGCTTTTCTGACCGTAATTAAATGTTATTGCATGAATCTCATAATCCTCGGCATATGCGCTGGTTGCAACAGTGCAGTCAAGGCCTCCTGACAAGACGGAAATGGCCTTTTTCATTTTATCATCTCTCTTATTTTCCTAAGTGGGATGCCGCTGTCCGTTGCAATACGTTTCAAGTCTTCATATTCCGGTCTTTTTGATATTGTTTCTCCATTGATGTATCCAATTTTAAAAGTCACGTCATAAGGTTTGCCATTGATTTCAAAAGTTTCTTTTACAAATTCTCTTTTTGCAACTCCTCTGTGCATATTTGCAGAGATTCTTATGCCCAAACTTCCGGTTTCCTTAAATATCGCATCAATTAGGTTTTCCCTATTTTTTCTTGGGGAAATTACTTTCAGAAGGCTTCCTTGCCTGTTTTTCTTCATGATAATTGGAGTAATGGAAACATCTGATGCGCCAATGTCTAAAAGCTTATCGAATAAATAGCCAATTTCTTCACCGGTTAAATGATCGATATTTGTTTCGATAACATCTATTTCATCGCTTTCAGTGACGTCTGAGCTTTCAATTATCCTTAAGACATTTGGATGGTCAAAATCCTTTTTTCCTGCACCGTAACCTACTTTTTTTGGTTTGATTAATGGAATGAATTCTTTAATCTCATCGCATATTTCAGCATAGATTGCAGCGCCGGTTGGTGTTGCAAGCTCGCTTTCGACAGGGCCTCCAATCATTTTCCCGTCTTTTAGGATTTCCACCACTGCAGGCACCGGAACAGGTAGGATTCCATGGGATGTTTGCACTGTTCCTCCTCCGACAGCTATCGGAAGGCCAATTATTTTCTGATTGTTTAAGTTAAGTGAATAGTATGCATATATTGACCCGATTACATCTGCTACTGCATCACTTGTTCCAACTTCATGAAAATGAATTTCTTGCAATGGTTTTCCATGTACCTTGGCTTCGGCTTTCCCGATTCTCTTAAATACATTGATGGATTTATTTTTAACGTTCTCATCCAAATCAAGCTTTTTGATTTTTTCTATAAATTCAGGATAAGTGATTGACGGGGATTGTTCAAGCATTTCAACATTGCAGTAAGTCGAATTAATGCACTGTTTCTTTATATTTTCAAAAGTAACTTCTATTTTTCCGAATTCATTAGCTGTTCTTTCCATTATTTCCTTTATGTCATCATCATCAGCACCTAAGTCCACTAAGGCACCAATAATCATGTTTCCAGCTATTCCGCTGGATTGTGGGTCAATAATAATTGTCATAATATAATCCCCTTTAATGTCATTATCAATATAAGATTTAAATTAAATAATTAATATATTATATGTATAATTGGTAGGTCATCATTATGGAAGGCAATAACATTAACGTCATTGAAAAAGATTATGGGATTTGCATAAATAATCCCAATCATTTTTTAGCTTTCAGCGACTTTACGGTCAGTGACGGCATTGACATTGTTGAAAATGTCAATGTTTTAAAAGCTAAAGATGAATTCGAATCGACTGCAAGGAAAGCGGAAACATTCAATCAGTCTGAAGGTTCATATATTGCTCAGGCAACAGATGACTTAAACTACTTTAAAAATTCATATGATGATTTAACAATCTTCACTTTTCTTTCCGATGATGTTGTCATTGAAGATTTCACCTCTCAACTGCAGGTTGCCAATTCCCCTAAGGGATTTGTGGATGCAAGAATCAATATAAGTCATGTAGTTTACATCAATAAGGTTGTCTCTGCTCGTGATTTGCTTAGGGTATTTAAGATTATCACAAACATAAAGGCAAAGGTACTGGCCAATATGTGTTTGCCGGTTCACATCCAAAATATTCTAAACAGGGATGATTTCTTAGCGGTTTTGGCAGATATTCCAGTAACCGAATCAGAAAGTTTGGACATCAACAATATCGATTGTGATGAACTTGACTTTGACGAGCTGAAAATAAGGCTTGAAGAGGCAATTGAAATATCCATTGAGGATGCGTTTGAAAAAATAAATCTGACTTTTGGAATCCTTGACTATTTCGTTTCCGAAGGAATATTAATCGGTGATTTGATTGATGCGGGCATGGAGCTTGTGGATGGTGTTGAAGTCACACAAGAGCTGAGGGATAAGATGGAAGCGCAAATACTTAAATCTTTAACTGACATCAATGTGATTGCACTTTTGGTTGCCGCAATAAGGACTGAGCAGGACTTGTCCTGTGGACGCATAAGGGAAGTCGATGTCAGTGATGACCCTTCATATTTTTACACTGATGAGGTATTGGGCCTTGCAATTTCAAATCAGATTGCAGGAACAAAGGCAACTTTTAATTTCAAGAGGTATGATGAAGCAAAACCGGGAATTATCTATGGCTTGCCGCCGATGCTTGATGATATTTTTGCAGGCCTAATTGCAGGATGCATGTCTAAAATATTTGAGGAATAACTATGGAAAATGATGATTACTTTCAAGATGAGGAGTTCTCTCCAATCAGGTCTTTATTGGGGCTTTTGACATTCTCGACAATTCTCCCAATCAATGTTTTCACGTCAATTGAGTACATGACCAAACTTACTTGGTGCTGGCCGTTTCTCCACATATTCATTGGAGTTTTAGCAGCCATTTGCGGGTATGTTTCTTTGGAATTCCTGCATTTGAATTCATTTTTCACAGCTGCTATTGTCTATGCATTCTTAATGTTGATTACTGGATACAATCATCTTGATGGCGTAATGGACATGGCGGATGGGGTGATGGTCCACGGAGAGCCTGAAAAGAAAATCAAAGTCATGAAGGACTCTTCTGTAGGTGCTGGTGGTGTTGCCACATTATTTTTGGTTGCCAGTTTAACAATTGCGGGCATATACAATATATTGGATTATAATTTTATTTTCGGCATCATAATCTGTGAGATGGCGGCTAAGACATCACTTTTGACAACCGCACTGCTGTCTCTTCCTTTGACTCCTGGAATCGGAAGCTATTTTATAAATGAAACCAATATTCCAAATTACTTTGCCTCAACAATAATAGTCGCAATAATCGCCGGTTTATTGGGCGGCACCGTCGGTATATTTGGCGTTGTTGGTGCTGTGGTCAGCGGCATTATCATAGCTGTCATTGCAAGGAGGAATTTTATTGTAGCCAACGGCGATGTGCTTGGAATGAGTAATGAGGTAGGCCGTTTGTTTGCATTACTGTTTATGGCAGTTGCTTTATATTTCTTTTAAATGAATTTTATATGTTAAAATCAATATTGAGGTTATTCAATCATTAATTTATATATTAAAAGGATTATATGAAGTACTGATGAGATTTGCCACTTTAAATTTTGTTAGTATTTAATTGTTATTTCTCACCAGTTAAGAAAAGATACATTATTAATGTAGTATAATTTACCTCCCTATTGATATGAGTGGTGGTCTCATCATTTTTCAAAATAATTATATATTCTCATGCTTAATCTAATTAGTGATAGTATGAATGTAAATGTTTTAAGATTGGATCATAGATTGAAAAGGGATACTCGTATTACAACCCATGTGTGTTTAACTGCCCGTGCTTTTGGAGCCAGTAAAATTTATCTTGCCGGTGAACGCGATAACAGGCTCATGGAAAATGTCCGGGATACCGCATCAAGATTCGGCGGGAACTTTGAAATAGAATACACTGAAAGTTACATGGGAATCATCAACAGATGGAAATCAGATGGAGGTAAAGTGGTGCACCTTACAATGTACGGATCACAGGCTCATGAAGTGGCTCCTGAAGTTAGAAAAGACGGTTCTGATATCTTAATAATCGTCGGAGGTTCCAAGGTTCCTGGAAAAGTATATAAAGCTGCAGATTGGAATGTGTCTGTTACAACACAGCCCCACTCTGAGGTATCCTCTTTGGCCGTATTTCAGCACTTGCTGATGGACGGTAAGGAGTTTGATTTGGAATTTGAAAATCCCGTGCTTGAAGTTATTCCGACAGCTCATGGAAAGACGGTCAACATTCATGATGAAAACCGTTAGGATATGAAGTCGTCAAGTCTTTTTATGGCTTTTATCTTTTCTCTTTTTTTAATGCGTGCCTGGTCAATTGCATCTCGGATTGTCTGAATCGAATTGTCGTATACTTCCCTGTCAACAGGATATGGAAATCCGTCCTTTCCGCCATGTGTGAAACTGTATTTCACGGGGTCTTTCCAACTGGCCGGCTCACCGTAAACCAAATCGGAAATTAATGCTAGGGCTCTTATTTTTTTGGGACCAATTCCTTGAAGCAATATTAGCTCTTCGTAATTTTCAGGCTGTATCTCCCAGGCTCGTGTCAGGATCTCGAATTCCTTATCTGAAATGTCCATGTCGAGCACTGGATGGTGTTGGGGCATTGTGAAATCTTCCAAAAGCATTTGATTGTCTTTTCTTTTAAAATATTGCCTTAAATGATTTGGATTGTCATTGATTAAATCCACGCTTATCTTTTGGGCTTCCTTGCTGTCTTTTGAAGACATGTTCAATGTATTTGGAGTCTTCATGTCACAGGATATTCCGCTGTGAGGATCATTTAGAAGCTTTTCGACTTCACTTCCCAGCCAGTGGTAACGTCTTGCATATTTGTTTTGTGTATTCAGGCCCTGTTGGACAACCGCCCAATCTCCCTTTTCTGTAACAAAGAAATTGTGTTGATATAATGTGTAGCCATCTTGAATGCATGAATTGTCGATTTTAGCAGACAATTTGCTTGTCTGGACTAGTTTTTCTGTTGTTTTGGTCTTTAAGTTGAATATCTCTCCAGCGTGTTCAATGCCTTCCGGTGTTTTTCTGGATTTTGCGCCTTTGCCTCCGCTAAGATAGATTCCATGTTCTTCAGGGGATAGTGATGCTTTTAATGCCCCTAATGTGGTTGTGGTTGTTCCTGATGAATGCCAGTCAAAACCCAAAACGCAGGAGAATGCCTGAAACCAATAGGGATTTGAAATCCTATTTAAAAAGTCCTCTAAACTATACTCTTCAATGATGACTGAAGCTAGCGCTCCGGATAGGTCAACCATTCTTGTAAATAACCATTTTGGAGGATGCCCTCCATGGAGGGGTAAATTGACTGCACCTTTTCTTTGCATGGTTTTTATTATATGTTATATTAAATATTAGTTTTTTAGCAAGAGCATTTGAAAAGTATTTCATTGTTTTAATGGCGAATAAAAATATTTATATTGTTTTGCCAAAATAAATATTCATTAGATTAAATCAGATTTTTCTAAAGAAAATTAGATGGAGGCATATTAATTTTGAATAAAAAGGTGGCAATGGCCGTATTTTTGGCATTTGTTCTATTTTTTTCAATCAGTGCAATTCAGGCAAGTGATGTTAATGTGGATGGGCCTAGTCTGAATTCTGGCAATGATGTGTCTCTTCAGATTCAAGACTGCTTTAAATCTGATGAATTGGGAGCAACCAATTCTAATAATGTATCAACTAACGATAATCAAGTCTTTTTAAAGGAAAATGTTAAAAATAAAACGGAATTGTCATCTCCTGCATCAAGGGTCTATGTTAATGGAAGTTATGGTGTTGTTTTAAAGGATGTGAATACAAATAATGTCTTGGCAAACAAAAAAATCAACTTTATTATAAATAATATTGCTTATACGGCCACAACAGATGCTAATGGTATTGCAGGTGTTAATTTGAACATAAACCCTGGAACTTATACCGTAATGGCTTACTTTAATGGAGATAATGATTTTGAAGTTAGCAATTTAACGTCTGAAGTTAGAATAGCGTCCACCATTCAGGCAAAAAACCTAACAAAATACTATAATGGGGCCACACAATACATGGCTAAATTCCTTGACAGCAAAGGAAATCTTTTGGTAAATAAAATTGTTACCATAACAGTTAATGGAAATTCATACACGAGGAAAACCAATAGTAAAGGCCTCATAAGCCTGCCAATGAATTTCAAGCCGGGCATTTATAAGGTCGTTTCAACCAATCCCCTTACGGGATATAAGATAACCACCACTTTTGAAATTCTATCTACAATTACATCCTATGACCTTAAGAAAGTCATTGGCGATGATAATAGGTTTGTAGTGAAATTTTTTAAAAAGGATGGCAAGCCATTAGCCAATAAGCAGGTTAAAATCAAAATCAACGGTAAAACTTACAAGTACAAAACGGATTCAAATGGACTTGTAAGTTTATCTTTCAACAGTTATAAAAAAGGCACATATGATGTCGTTTCCTATAATACTGATGGTTTGTCAAAAACCAATAAGGTTACACTTTTTAATGTTGCAATCACCAAATTAACCACTGCAGATAATTTTTACACGTTTCTACCAAATGATGCCAAGGAAATCAAAGTCAAATTCACTACAAGTCTGGGAGGAAATTCAAATTCTGGAAAAAATATTAATGTGAACATTAACGGAGTAACATATTCTAAAAAAACAGATGTTGCGGGAATGATATGTCTAAATGCATCATCATGGGGTAAAGGCATTTATACTGTCAAATTTGATTATTATGGCAACAAATTCTTCAATCCGTCAAGTGCGACAAATCTTGTTACCATACTTGATGGAACTGCTCCAATTTTGACTGCTCAGGGCAGAACAGATTTCGGTTATGGTGCAGGCACCTCATTTAAGGTAGCATTAACTGCTGGTGGAGTTCCTTTAGTCAATAGGATTGTAACCTTTACGATTGGAGGAAAAAGTTACACCGATATTACTGATAATAAAGGAATAGCCTCAACACCTATCAATCTTGATATTGGAAATCATGTGGTTGATTGCAGGTCTTACGATGAATTTAAAGTCAATGGAACTTCCGAATCTTTTATAATCAATGTCTTTAAAAGAAGCGACTCCAAATTAACATGGGAATGCGGAACTTCCTACAAGGATTCGTCGCAGACCTTTAAGGTTTCACTGACAGATTCCAGTGGAAAGCCTATTCGTGACGGAAATGTCGAGCTGACAATTGATGGTGAAACATACACCGCAAAGACTGCATCAAATGGCTATGCGGAATTCACAACCAGTGTCGCATTGGGAAAATATAAGGTTTCGGTCACCTTCACGGGCAACAACGATTATCTTCCTTCTTCAACATCCAGCTCCATAAATGTCGAGCTTTCCAAATTTGGAAAGGGGCTTAATGAGAAGAATGCGGGTTCAGGTTCAAGTGCATATGGCAAGTCATCCAGTCACTGTCCGGTCAACAATGCAAAGATTAAGGCTTTAGTAAAATCGTTAACCAGTGGCCTGACTAATAATGTTGACAAGGTGAAAGCTATTTTCAACTATGTAAGGTACAACATAACCTATGTCTTTTATTATAATACTCGTCGTGGCGCAGTAGGCACATTGAATGCCAAATCAGGCAATTGTGTTGACAAATCACACTTGTTGGTTTCCATGTACCGGACAGCAGGGTTTAAAGCAAGATATGTCCATGGCAGATGTCTTTTTAGCAGTGGCTATATCGGGCATGTCTGGACTCAGGTTTTGGTTGACAACACATGGATTTGCGGAGATCCTAGTAATAGAATCAATGATTTGGGAAAAATAGCTAACTGGAATACCAATTCCTATAAAATACGCGGCAAATACGTAAGTCCACCGTTCTAAAATATTATTTTAAATTTAATTTTTTTCACCAACACCTATTTTCTACTTTTGCGACCCCTTCAAGCAAAACTTTAATAAATGATGGTTACTAAAAGTATAAAATGTTATATTTATTAACAAATTATTTAATCAAAATTATTAAGGAGCAAATATTATGGCTATAGATAACGGAGATTTTGTTAGAGTAAACTTTACTGGAAAAGTTAAAGAAACTGATGAAGTATTTGACACTACTTATGATGAAGTTGCACAGGAATCTGGAATTTTCGATGAAAATAAAACCTACAAACCAATTCCAATTGTTGTAGGAGGAAATCACTTATTGCCTGCTATTGAAGAAGCTATCAAAGGTTTAGAAGAAGGCGAAACTAAACATATTGAAGTCGAATCAGATAATGCATTCGGTCCTAGAGACCCTAAAATGATTCAATTAGTGCCTATGAAAGAATTCAAAAAGCAAGGCATGAACCCTGTTCCTGGAATGAGAATTAATGCTGAAGGATCTTCAGGTAAAATCTTAACCGTAAATGGCGGAAGAGTGAAAGTGGATTTCAACCATGAATTAGCCGGAAAAGACTTGATTTACGATGTTGAGGTAACTGAAGTAATTGACGATGACGATGATAAAATCAAAAGCATGATTGAGTTACACTACTCCAATCCTAACGTGGACATTGACAAAACCGAAATTGACATCGTTGACGGTGTTGCAAACATCAAGTTGGATGAAATGGCTAAATTCGACCAACAATCCTACATGGATGTTACCTTTGCAAGATTCAGAATTGCTAAAGACATCTGGGAAAACATCGAAGGAATCACCAAAGTCAATTTCGTAGATGAATTCGAAAAAAGGGAAGAGTCATCTGAAGAAGAAGATGAAGAATAGATTCCCTAATTTTTTATTTTTTTAAACAATAATGTTGAAATTATCACTAATAAATAGTTTCAGCATTATATTGACCAGTTTAAGCGGCATCATATTTCCTGGCTCTTGATATGGAATCACCGGTGACTCCATTTTGTTATCGAATTGCAGTTGCCAATTTCTCATGATGCCTTTGATTTTGCTTGCCGCTGGTCTTAACCTATTTCTTAGCATTAAAAAAAAGCACCGGGTGCCTGACCGATGCCTCATTTATCTTATTTTTATTTCTGCTCGTTGCTGTATTCAAGCAGTCTTCCAACATGGCGAGTTTCAAAGAACATGTCTTTTTTAGCCATGATTATCATAACTGTAAGCACTGTTATCACTATTGTCTCCAGGCACTTTGTTTCAGGAGTCAACGCTATTTTCTCCTGCATGAAATTGACGAAGAAATGGAATATCATGCAAGCTAATATCGAACGGTCGCTTTCAAGATAGACCCATGTAATGACAAATCCCATAGGGATTCCGCTCACAAAAAAGTTAATCACATAAAGGGGATTCACCATAAGTCCTGCCTGATAGGTTCCTTGAATAAAGATTAAAGGCAAATGCCATAAAGACCATAGCACTCCAAAAATCATGGATTCCCAAAACCAGTTCATATAGTTACCAATTGAATCCTCACAGTATCCTTTCCATCCCACTTCCTCAATTATCGAAGCAATCGTAATGGTGATAAATGCTCCGGCTATTCCAACGCCGGTAAAGGAAAAGCTTTCAGTAAAGGAAAACTGGCTAAGTGGCTGTCCAAATAGCAGCGACAAGAGAATGGAACAGACTATTACAATCGCAAATACGATCACGGCCCAAACTACATTCAGCCATTTTACTTTGTAAAAGCCGATGATCTTATTCTTAAAGTCTTTTTTAAGCGCATCTGAGCCGGAGGCCATAATGAAAACTGTAGACACGATAGCCGGAGCCATAAGGCCTATCAGCATGAGTAATGGGCTGATGCTTTCAGGCAAAAAGATCGCCGGAATCCAAAATATCCAGGTAAAAACATACGCCAGAGCAAAAAAGAGAACAGGCTTATATTTGTATTTTTCCGTACTGCTCACTCGACCGCCTCCATATCGCTCTTATCAATCAGGTCGTAAATGAAACTCATAGTTCCGCTCTCTGCCCCGAGAAGTTTTTCTGTCATGTCTATAAAGACGAAAATATCTCGTTCATTGAATCCACCTTCATTAAATGTGCTGTCGCTGATGATAAGGAGCATCTTAACGCGCTCGGGGATGTTGTCGCATTCAAAGATGCCTTCATTTATTCCCTCTTTTACAACTTCAGATAAGAGGGGGGTAATCGTATCAATCAATTTTTTTCTGACCTTATGGTGCATTAGCACATTCTCCGGCTGGAAAAGAGTGTTCTTTATGGGTTCTTCCTCTTCGGTAGGCTTCATCGATGCAATTATCCCGACTATTTTTTGCGGTACGGGAATGTCCGTTGCGATAATCTGCTTTGCCATTTCGGTCTCACTATCAATCATCATGTCTATGACTTCTTCGAGCATCTGCTCCTTGCTTTGGAAATGGTAGTAGTATGTGCCTTTAGCTATCTGTGCTTTTTCTATGATTTCGTCAACGCTGGTATTCTCGTATCCCTGTGTGAGAAACATATCATAGCCTATCTTTAACAGCTCTTTTTTCCTTTTTTCACCTTTTTTCATAGTTGCCTCCAAATAGGCCATTGGCCTGTTTTTATATTATGATTAACCCCATATTCTTGTCAATCATTTTTCGACTATCAGTCGGTTTTTCTTGTTTTTAATATAAAAATTATAGTATATAAATGTTTTCACTGGGAATTAATCATTAACAAACAGTCATATATCATGTTTTAATGACTATAATTATTTAAAATCGCTACAATTTTTCTAAATGGCTTCAACAAGCCTTAAATAAGTTTTAAACCATATATTATCTAGCAAAAGGCCTCAAAACATAGGTATGGTGGGAGGTAGATAAACATGAAATTGTTATTTTTAAGTAATGTTTGTGTATTAATCAGTTCAGTTTTTCACAGGGCTGTATTGGTGTTCTTTCCATGCATCTCCGAGGAGGTGAGAACGGTGGAGTTGATTATTTTCACGATTGGAACATATTGGTTTAATATCGCTTCAGTTATTAGATCACTAATGATTCTAATAAAATGTAGAAGATAATAACTCAAATTTTCACTTCCATTTAACTGGTAATTAAATATAAACGATTCAATGATGGGCTTTGAAAACCAAGTTTTCGTGAGGCCTTTTTCCCGGAGAGAACACTGTTTAATTACCTCATTTTACAAAAATAGTTAAATTTATATAATAATTTGATAATAAGATTATACAAGAGAATTACTTTTAAAGTAAACCTCTATGGAGATGCAAATCTATATTTTTTAATGTCTACTGTGAATATTGTGGGGAGTTATCTCTGCAATAAGACATTAAATCTGACTTTTTTAGCACTGATTTTCGGATATTTATTTGAACAATAATGCTTTTGTTTATTTAACACTAATTTAAATACTATTTTCAATAAATTATCATTCATGTTAGAACTTGATGAACTTTTAGCCATTTTCAATAAGGGCGAAACTTTAACGATGGATGAAGAGGCGACCTTGACCTGCAATTATTATTCGCAGGAAGCTCAAAAGATTACCTGTGAGATTAACTGCAAGTATCATGATCTGGATGAAATTCGTGATTTGTTCTCTAAGCTGATAGGCAAGAAGGTCAGTGATGACTTCAGAGTTTTTCCTCCATTCACCACGGATTTTGGAAAAAATATCCATTTGGGTGAAAATGTTTTCATAAACTCCGGCTGCAGGTTTCAGGATCAGGGCGGAATTTACATAGGTGATAATGCATTGATTGGCCATAATGTTGTTCTGGCCACATTGAACCATGAGGAAAACCCATCTAAAAGGGGCAACTTAATTCCTGCACCAATAAAAATAGGAAATGACGTGTGGATAGGCTCAAATGCTACAATACTTTCCGGTGTAACGGTTGGAAATGGGGCGATTGTTGCGGCAGGGGCTGTCGTTACAAAAGACGTTAAGGAAAACACTGTCGTTGGCGGAATTCCTGCCAGATATATCAGGGACATCAGGATGGATTAAAGCTTTTCGCCATTGTGTATGCCGATAATCCCTGGGATTTCTTTCACTTTAAGCTTAAAAATGGCTTCCATGCCTTCATTTTCAAACAAAACGCACTTTTTTTCCAGAACCTTGCTTGTAAGCAATGCCGCTAGAGGCGGCGTTATGACAAAAATTGAGTTGTTCTCTTTTAATGCTTCGACAGTTTCATCACTTAACATTCCTTTTCCAATATGGACTTTAACACCGGCTTCGCTTAATTTAGGAATTGTCGATTCTATTTCAACTTTGCTGCTTGTTGTTGGAGCGATTCCAGCATCACTAAATGCGGTGTGCATTATCACTGACCCATTCAAATCAAAGGGGACTTCGTTTTCTTTTATCAGTTCAACAAGTTGGGGCAATGCCGCATCACGGCCTGTATAGATGGTTCCGGAAATTGAAATCTGGTCTCCAACATTGAGGTTTGTTAAATCCTCATCGCTAATTGGTGCTGTCAAGTGCTTCATGAATATAGTTGTGGTTAAGGGTTAATATAAATATTATATTTAGATAAAATGTATATCATGTATAAAAAAGTAATATTATTCTTACTTATTCTATTGTTATCTGTTAATTTTGCAGCGGCATCAGACAATAGCACTATCGATGATGCGGATGTCCCTCATGTTTCGGGTAATGATTTTGAAAGTATAAGGGACACAATCAATAATGTTGAAGAAAATGGTGTGGTTGAACTCAATGGAACTTATCATAGCAATGATGGGTATATTAACATTTATAAATCAGTTACTCTTCAGGGGTCTGAAAAAGGTGCTGTTCTTGATTTCGAAGGTTATGGAGCATTTCGTATTTATGATTCCAATGTCACTTTAAAAAATTTGAAGTTTGTCAATACGGAGGGGTCAAGTACTATGGTTTTTGTTTCAAATTCAAACCTAACAGTAATCAATTGTACTTTTGAAGACATAAGCTATTATGCGATTGATTTTCAGGGGTATTCGTTAATAGTGGATGGTTGCGAATTTAGCAACAGCAATTATTGCGGAATAACTTCCGATGCGGACAATGTTCTGATTAAGAATTCTGTTTTTACGGAACATGAGGAAGGTTGTATCGGAGGGTTTAGTAAAAAATTAACGGTTGAAGATTGTATGTTCATGAATTTAATTGGATATTCAATCGGCACTGAGTCTGATGAGGTTTATTTAAATAGAAACCTGTTTAAAAATAGCTATGAGGAAGGCGGCAGTGCAAGATTATTCTCAAATAAGTCTTCTGTCAAAAATTGTATTTTTGATGGCCCTGGGAGTTTAATAGTATTTAGCACTTCAGAAATTCTAAACTGCAATTTCACTAACGGTAATTTGGTCGTTGTTGACCCTGTAAAAGTGAATGTTAAAGGTTCAGTATTCAAAGGCGGCTCTCATGTCACTTGTCATGATGATATTGTGAAAAATATCAACATCATAAATAATGAATTTGACGGGAATTGTATTAGGGGGGAGTTCTCTTATTCAAACATGAAAGTCATAAACAACACTGTCGGCGGAAGTTTTGTTTATATTGAAAACGATGACTTGACCAAAGTCTCCATTACGAATTCTCAATTTTCAAACAATGTATTTAAAGGCGACATGTTTGTATCTAATTCTTATAAGGATGTGGTGTTCAATAACAACATATTCAGCAATAATACATGCAAGCGCATAGCATATCTTGATTTTGAGGAGAAGGGCACTGTCCAAATAACCAACAATATCTTCTCCAATAATCTGGATGGGAATGGGGATTTGGCTCAAATTACAATGAGTCTTTATTATGAGGAGTATATGGACTCCAATTATGAACCTATGGTCAAATATCTAACTAAAGAGAAGATTGGAAATAATTTCCTAGGTTTCAATGTGCAAAACGATTATGATCTTGAAAATGTTGTAGGAATTGAAGGTCATAATGCTTCTTGGATCAATGTCGAATTCAAGCAGGTCAGCTTGGTGGATGGAAACTACACATATTCCCTGAATTTCATCGATAGAAACGGCAAGGTTTATAAACTTCCAGCTTACAATTTCAAAATTCAGGATAAAAAAACAGGCAATATTCTAGTGGACAACATTCAGATTAAAGATGGAAAAGCAACATTCAGCTACAATAAAAAGCTTTCTTTAGATGACATATTCATCTTAACAGAAGCGGGCAATGTTGTGAATAGACCTAAGGCCGAAATAACTATTAAAAGAACAGGCACTACCTTTGATGATACTAAAATCACTGTGAGTTTGTCCTATCAGGGCAAGGCGCTTAAAAATCAGGTTGTGAACTTCGATATTTATGAGTATGAAACCGCTAAGTCTAAGTACATTCATGAAAGTAGTTCAAGAACCAACAGCAATGGTGTTGCAACCTTGGATTATGATCTAGATGTTTCAAGACATCACTATGACATTAAAGCAATGTATGCAAGTAAGGATTTTTCACAGGTTTCAGTTACAATTAAGAATATTAAGGTTAAGACATCCAATGTCATCTTTAAGACTTCAAAAGTAGTAACTACCTACAAATCCGGCAAAACTTTGGATGTTAAGGTACTGGATGCAAAAACCAAAAAGCCTGTGAAAAATTGCGGGGTGGACGTTTATCTCAGGAAGGGAAGCATAAATTATTGCTATGTTCTAAACTCTGATTCTAATGGTATGGTTCACGCACCAGTATCCACTTTCGGTAAGTTGGGCACATTCAATGTTTTTGTTGAATGCGGTGATGAGAATCATGTGGCTAAAACCGTTAAGACAACATTCACTTTAAACAAGGCTAAAACAACAGTCAATATTGACAGTTCAGTTAAAAAGTCATCAAGTATAAAGATAACGGTTAAAAATAAGGCCACCAATAAGCCGGCTAACAATGTCAAGGTCACTGTTAAGGTTTACACTGGCAAATCCTACAAAACCTATAACTTAAAGGCTAATTATAATGGAATTGCCTACATAAGTGCCAATAAACTCAGTTTGGGAACTCATAAGGTCGTTGTTTCATCAAATGATGAAAAATACACAGTTTCCAAGAGTGCTAATGTTAAAATTGTTAAATAGATTACAGATTTAATCTATTTATTTTCTTATTTTTTTTAAAAATTTTTAATTTTCCACTTTTCTAATAACATATTTAAATGTTTATCAACATATATATTACACATTCTATATTTATTTATGATAAATATATTAGGAGATTAAAAATTGATTATTATTGATGAGAATTTATGTAAAGGATGTCATCTTTGCTTATTCATGTGTTATAAGAATGTATACGCAATATCTCCTGAAGTTAACAAGAAAGGTGTCCAACTGCCTTTTGTTAAGTTTGAAGAGAGATGCACTAAATGCGGTACTTGTGAAGTTGCATGTCCTGACCAAGCGATTACAGTTGACTTGCCTGACAATTGGTGGATGAAAGAGGGCAATGATGTGAATTTCAATCCGCACTTTACAAAGGAGAAATAAAAATGGCTGAAGAATTTTTTATTCAAGGAAATGAAGCATGTGCTAAAGGAGCAATAGCTGCAGGCTGTAGATTTTTTGCAGGTTATCCGATTACTCCATCAACTGAAGTTGCAGAAACTTTAGCAAGGGAATTGCCAAAGGTTGGAGGTTCATTTGTTCAGATGGAAGATGAAATTGCTTCTGCCGGTGCAATCATTGGCGCTTCTTGGGGAGGAGCCAAGTCAATGACTGCAACATCCGGTCCGGGCATTTCTTTAATGCAGGAAAATATAGGTTATGCATTCATGAGCGAAACTCCTATTGTAGTTGTGGATGTTCAAAGGGGATCTCCGTCAACAGCCCAGCCGACAATGGCTGCACAGGGAGACATGATGCAGGCCCGTTGGGGTTCTCACGGGGATTACGAACCGATTGCATTATCCCCATCAAGCGTACAGGAATTCTTTGATTTCACAATTAAAGCATTCAACCTTGCAGAAGAGTATAGGGTTCCGGTATTTGTAATGGCTGATGAAGTAATAGGGCACATGAGAGAAAAGATAGTCGTTGAAGACGATATTGAAATCGTTGCAAGAAAAAGACCTGAAAAGAGTGATGATTACTTGCCGTTTGAAAATGTTGAAAACGGAACAACTCCAATGCCGGCATTTGGTGATGGATTCAATATTCACGTAACCGGCCTTACCCACGATGAAAGGGGATATCCTGATACCAACAACCCTGAAACTCATGACAAGCTTATCCAAAGGATTTGTGATAAGGTATTGAACAATAAGGATAAGATCTGCTCTGTCAAATCCGAAAACTGTGAAGATGCAGACATAGTTATAGTATCTTATGGTGCTCCAGTCCGATCAGTAGTTGAAGCGGTAAGCAGAACCGATAAAAAAGTTGGTTACATCAAGATTCATACACCATGGCCTTTCCCTGATGAGCAAATTAAAGAGCTTACTAAAAATGCCAGTGACGTATTGGTTGTTGAAATGAACTTAGGTCAGATGTATTATGAAGTTGACAGGGCATGTAAGGATGCTAATGTTCATCTGTTGGGAGTAATTGGCGGATTGCTGCCAACCCCAGATGAGATTTTAGACAAGATTGATGAGATAGGAGGAAACTAAAATGGCTGAACATAAACAAAATAGATTTCTCCCTTATTTAAGAGAAGACAGATTGCCTCATATTTTCTGTCCAGGCTGTGGAAACGGAGCTATTATCAATGCATTTCTGGCCGCTATGGAAAAGGCAGAAATGGATTTCGACAACATCGCAATGGTTTCCGGAATAGGATGTTCCTCAAGGATTCCGGGATATCTGAAATGCGATTCCCTTCACACCACTCACGGAAGGGCTATAAGCTTTGCAACAGGTCTTAAAACAGCTAACAAGGATTTGGACGTTGTTGTATTTACTGGAGACGGTGATGCTGCATCCATTGGTGGTAATCATTTGATTCATGCGGCTAGAAGAAACATTAATTTAACTGTAATCTGTATCAATAATAATATTTATGGTATGACTGGGGGTCAAATCAGCCCTACATCTCCTAAAGGCAGTTTCGGAACAACTGCACCTTACGGCAATCATGATGCTCCATTTAAGTTGGCAGAACTTGTTGCGGCTGCAGGTGCAAGCTATTCAGCAAGATGGACAACTGTTCAAATGGAAAACTTGGTCCTTGCAATTAAAGCGGGATTGGAAAACCCTGGGTTTTCATTCATTGAAGTTGCAACTCAATGTCCAACTTACTTCGGTCGTAAAAATAAGTTGAGAACTCCTACTGCAATGGCGGCAGTCATGAAAGCGAATACCATATTCAAATCTGCTGCAGACAGGATGAAACCGAAAGAACTGGAAGGCAAAATTGTCGTTGGTGAATTTGCAAACACTCAAAAAGATGAATTCACAGAGAACATTGATAAAATAAGTGTAGAAAAATCTGGTAAGAAAACTCTTATCAATTCTGCATATGAAGCGGAGTTATAGGTGTATAATATGAGAACTGAAATTAGAATTTGTGGATTTGGAGGCCAAGGAATTATTCTTGCAGGCATCATATTAGGTAAATCTGCATGTCTTTTTGACGGAAAAGAAGCTGTTCAAACCCAATCATATGGTCCTGAAGCCCGTGGCGGTGCTTCCAAATGCGAAGTTGTTATTAGCGACACTGAAGTCGATTATCCTAAAGTCCAAAGTCCAGATATTTTAGTGGCTATGTCCAACGAAGCTTTGATGAAATATATTGTGGATTTGAAAGATGAGGGGACATTGATTGTTGATCCTGGAACAACTGATGTTGAAGATGTAAGGGAATTTATTGATGAACATAATATTAAAGTTTATGAAGCTCCTGCAACCAAGACAGCCACTGATGAAATAGGTCTTAAGATAGTGGCAAACATTGTCATGGTGGGGGCCATTACAAAAATTACTAAAGTCATATCTAAGGAATCTGCTATGAAAGCTATTGAAGCAAGCGTTCCAAAAGGAACCGAAGAGAAAAACATCTCTGCTTTTGAAGCAGGATATGCATTAGCTGAAGAATAGGTGTTAAAATGAGATTTTTTGAAAGTGTAGCAAAACAAATTTTTCAAGATGAAGGAATTCCAATCCTAGAAGGCCATGTTGCAAATTATCCTGAAGAAGCAATGAGCATTTCTTCAGAGATGGGTGTACCTGTTGTTATCAAAGCACAAGTTTTAACCGGTGGAAGAGGTAAAGCCGGTGGTGTGAAATTCGCAAACAACCCTGGTGAAGCATTGAAAGTTTCTGAAGAAATTTTAGGAATGGAAATTAAAGGCGAAAAGGTAAAACATTTGCTGGTTGAAGAAAAAGCCGAAATCTTGCACGAATTTTTCGTAACTGTTTCTGTTGACAGGGGCGCTAGAAAGCCTGTAATTCTGGCAAGTAAAGAAGGCGGGGTGGAGATTGAAAACTTGGCCAAGACAAACCCTGAAAAAATCATTAAGTACTACCCTAATCCTTTGCTTGACTTTTTGCCTTATGAAGCACGTGAGATTGCACGTAAAATGGAGGTTCCTTCAGAGCTAATCTCCCCTATGGGAGACATGATATGGAAATTGTATAATGTATTTAAAAAATATGATGCTGAAACCGCAGAGATAAACCCATTGGTTTTAACTCCGGATGGTTTAATTGCAGCCGATGCAAAAATGGTGGTTGAAAACGATTCATTATACAGGCACCAGGATTTGGTTGACAGGTTGCACTATAAGAAAAAGGCTGTGGACTTCGTTCAATTGGATGGGGATATTGCCGTAATCGGTAATGGTGCAGGTTTAACACTGACTGCTATGGACATGATTAAGCTTAACGGCGGAGAGCCGGCAACATTTTTGGATATTGGTGGTGGCGCTTCCGCACAGATTATTAATCAGGCTTTAAATATTGTATTGAACTATGATCCGGTTAAAGTGGTATTTTTAAATGTTTTAGGGGGTATTACTAAGGCAGATGATGTTGCACGTGGTGTAATCGAAGCCTTAAATCAGTCTGAACGTGAAATTAATATTGTAATCAGATTGACCGGTACTAACGAAGAGGAAGGTCAAAGGCTTTTAGAGGAAGCGGGAATTCCATATGAGACATCTATGGAGAAAGCTGCCCGTAAGGCCGTTGAAATTTGTGAAGAACTTAAGGCTGAAGGCAAATAAAATGAAATTCTTTGCTATCAATGGGTCTCCTAGGAAAAACTGCAATACTGCCCAGCTTTTGGATAAATCTCTTGAGGGAGTCAAATCCGTTTTCCCGGACGCTTCAACTGAGAGAATAGATTTGTACGATTTCCCTTTTAATGGGTGTAAGAGCTGTTTTGCATGTAAAATAAGAGATGGGAAACATTATGGCAAATGCGTTCAAAATGATGATTTTAAACCTATTCTAGAGGAAGTAGTTCAAGCCGATGGTATTATTTTAGGTTCTCCAATCTACTTCAGTGATGTCACAGGAAATATGAGATGCTTTTTGGAAAGGTTCATGTTTCCATTCTTGGCATACAGCAAGACTGAAACCGTGGAACACAAGAAGATGCCTCTGGCTTATATCTACACCATGAATGCTTCTGAAGACATTTCCTATCAGATAGGATACCACGACCTTCATGACCACTTCGAAATGGGCTTGAGCATGGTTTTCACAAAACCGGAACATCTCTATGTCTATGACACCTATCAATTTAAGAATTATTCAAAATATGTTTCTGACGCTTTTGACGAAAGTGAAAAGAAACGTGTCCGCCAAACACAATTCCCGAAAGATTTAAAAAACGCATTTGAACTTGGAAAAAGGGTAGCTATTCGAGCAGAACAACACGACTGATTTCAGATTCGTTGACTATATCTTTACCGCATTCATCACCTATTTTTTTTGCAAATTCTTTGACCTCATCAAACAGTGGCATATTGTCCAGGCTTAGTCGTTTACGTGATGAGCCAACACACATGTACGCTTTGACTTCCACAAAATCGGGGTCTGCTTTTTTTATTAGCTTTGCATACTCTTCAGGGTTTTCCATATTTCTGCCACGAACGCATGTGTTTCTTATACATGTACGTGAGTTAAAGCTAGCCAATGTTTCAAGTGATTCATTTAAATTGCTCCAAGCATCATTTATTCTGGGTCTGCACACATCATTAAATATTTTCTCGTTAGGTGCATCCAAGGAAAGGTATAGTTGATATGGATCATTTTCAAGGTTTCTTAGTCGCTCGACGCACTGGCCGTTACTTACGACAAAGGTTGTAAAGTCACGTCGGTTGAACTCTCCAATCAGCTCGTCAATTTTTGGGTAAAGAGTGGGCTCGCCGGCTAGGGAGATGGCTGCATTGGTTGGTTTTTTCAGCTCTTCCAGCTTCTTTCTATTTGCCTTGTCATTTCCATAATAGCCGCATAGCAAATTATTCTGGGCTTTGATGGCTTCGTCTATTATTGTTTTTGGGTCGTCATATTCGTCATCTTCCCAGCGGGTTTGGGTATAGGTCAAATCTCTCCAGCAGAATTCACATTCCTGCTGGCAATTTGGGACTGCAGGAGACATTTGAAGGCATCTGTGTGATTGGATGCCGTAGAATTTTTCCTTATAGCAAACTCCCTTATCTACAATACTTTGGCGGGTCCAATGGCAGGTTTTTACAGCCGCATGCCCATGAGTCCCGACGAAACGGTATCCGCTTTTTTCTAATTTTTCTATCTGGCTTTCATTGAATGACATAAAATCATTTTAATTTTTAAATTTGCTAGTATATACATTTTTATATGCTCAAATTAATTTATCAAATATTGAACAAAAATGTATTATAATTATTTAATCTATTTATATGTTTATTTTTTATAATTTAAATTATGAGATTATGGAATAAACAACAGGAAAAGTTATTTTTTATCAACTCAAAAGAAATCAAATCCGTCAGGCAGTTGTTTTACAGGGCTGATGACGGGAGATATTTGGCCTATTGGCCCAAAAGGTATCGCGGTAGAAAATCCACTCTTCAGGCCAGAAATTCTTTGATTGGAAATTACACTGAAAACTGGGTCAGTGAATTGTTCAATTCCCTGATTGGCGATGACCTTTTTGTCGTTCAGCAGGCAAGAATTCCATCAGTTGGAATCACATCCAATTCTCCCGCAGATATTGTAATCGCAACGGAGGATAAAAAAATTTTAAAGGCATCGCAGGTAAAACTAATATGTGAGGTTAAGATGTCTTTGGTGTGGAATTGGGAGTATGATCCCACTTCAGGCACTGTCCGTGAAGTCGGAGATTACAGGACCCATCAGGGAAAACCGTCTTTCACACGTTCAGATTCAATCTTAAAAGCTATTGGTAAATGCATTGATGTTAGGGTATCAAACTTTGAATCGACCAAAATTCCCATTGTGGTTTTGGGAAACACTCCTCTATCCAATGGTTTTTCTAAAAAAGCGGACTATCTTAAACATTCTGGGTTGATTCAAGGATTTTGGTCTCTAAATCCGTTTCCACTAAATCATGGAAATACTCGCAAGACCACTCCCAAGGGAGGTTTTGTCAGATTTGACAATACTGATGAGTTGAAACGGCATTTAAACCAATTGTTTATCCAGGATTTGAATTTCTTTTCAGGCATGGAAAGCCCAAAGAATTTAGGCAAGTTGATTGAAATAGCTAATTGCGAAAATACCTGTGAAAATAAGGGATTGAAATTTTTAAACCTTCTAAAGGGGTCTTAAAGTGACAAGAAAAACTCAAACTTCTTCATTCGGTTCAGTTTTAAGGGAATCCCATAGCTCAAAAAAGTTTTACAACTCAAAATTATTTGAGGATTTCAAGATTCCTAAAAAAATTGAATATAAGGAGTCAAAAATACCTGATTGTGATTTGAATAAGTTATATTGCAAATCCAGTGAAAACATGGATGAGATTCCGGACAGCAGTATTCATTTGATGATTACTTCTCCACCTTATAATGTTGGAAAGGAATATGATGAGGATTTGGCGCTGGATGAGTATCTTGATTTGCTGACTGCCGTTTTCCGCGAGTCCTACAATAAGTTAGTAACCGGCGGCAGGGCTTGCATCAACATAGCAAATATTGGCAGAAAGCCATATGTTCCTCTCCATGCAATGGTGATTGAAATAATGCTTGGTTTAGGATTTCTAATGCGGGGCGAGATTATTTGGGATAAATCCGCCAGTGCTGGAGGGTCATGTGCATGGGGAAGCTGGATGTCCGCTTCCAATCCTGTGCTTAGGGATTATCATGAATACATTCTGGTCTTTTCAAAGGAATCATATTCCAAAAATAAAACGCAGGATAAAAGGGATACAATAACTCGTGATGACTTCATTCATTGGACTCAAAGCATCTGGACATTTCCGGCTGTGAATGCAAAGCGAATCGGCCATCCCGCCCCATTTCCTGTTGAGCTTCCTCATAGGTTGATTAACCTTTACAGTTATGAGGGCGATGTTGTGCTTGATCCGTTTTGCGGAAGCGGAACAACTTGCATCGCTTCGCTTCAAAATAACAGAAAATATATTGGTTATGACATTGATGAGGATTATATCAAATTGGCTCAAAATAGGATAATTAATCATAAATTTATTTAATAATGTTTTCTAAATATTATAATAATAAAGTAATTGTGGGATTATTATGGATACACCAATAGTGATATTGAATTATAAGACATATTTGGAATCAAGTGGTATGAAAGCTTTAGAACTTGCACATGACTTGGAAAGTGCTGCTAATGAATCTGGAATCACTATGGTTGCAGCTCCTCAAGCGGCAGACATTTATAGAATAAGCGAAGAAGCTTCCCTTCCGATATATGCCCAGCATATTGATCCAATCTCTCCCGGAGGACACACTGGTTCTAGTTTAATCAATACCTTAATTGAAGCGGGTGTAAGCGGTTCACTAATCAACCATTCAGAAAATAGGATGAAATTGGCCGATATCGATGAGGTTGTAAAATTGTGCAGGGGCAACGACATAGAATCATGTGTATGCACTAACAATATTGATACTTCAAAAGCTGTTGCGGCGCTGGCTCCTGATGCTGTAGCGGTCGAACCTCCTGAATTGATAGGTACAGGAATTCCAGTATCTCAAGCACAACCTGAAGTTGTTGAAGATACTGTTAAGGAAGTAAAAGCTATCAATAAGGATATTAAAGTATTGTGTGGTGCTGGAATCACTACTGGTGATGATATGAAAGCCGCAATGGATTTGGGTGCTGATGGAGTGTTGCTCGCATCAGGAATCATCAAGGCTGAAAGTCCAAAAGACGCTTTACTGGATTTAGTAAGTAAATTATAATGTTCGAGTGAGAAAATGGTAGAATTTAACACGATTGACGATTTTGATTTGGAAGATAAAACTGTGCTTGTAAGGGTTGATATAAATGCTCCAGTTGATCCGGGTTCCGGAATCATTTTGGATGATACCAGATTGAAGTTGCATGCAAGGACTATTAAGGAATTGTCTCAAAAGGGGGCCAAGGTAGTAATTCTTGCACATCAAAGCCGTCCTGGAAAGAAAGATTTCACAACTTTATCTCAGCATGCTGATGCGCTCTCAGACATTTTAAATTTAAGGGTGAACTATATAGATTCACTATTCTCAGCTTCTGTTAAGGAAGCTATCCATAATCTCAAACCTCATGAAATTTTATTACTTGAAAATGCGCGCTTTTTCTCTGAAGAGACCCTTTCAAGAAGTCCTGAAGAGCAATCAAAAACATTGCTTGTAAGGCATTTGTCTCCTTTGATTGATTATTTTGTAAATGATGCATTTGCGGCAGCTCACAGGTCTCAAGCGTCATTGGTTGGTTTTACAGTAGACACTCCTTCCGCTGCAGGCCGTGTGATGGAAGAGGAATTAACTGTCATTCAGGATGCGCTCGATAATGTTGAGCATCCATGCGTGTTTTTACTCGGCGGAATGAAACCGGACGATTCAATTGATGTCATGGAGAATGTGTTAAGCAATGGCACTGCAGATTCCATCTTAACTACTGGTATTGTAGGAAATATTGTATTATGGGCTGCAGGAGTTGATATTGGCCAAGTCAATAGGGATTTCATAGCAAGCAGAGGATATGAAGGCATGGTTGAAAAAGCTAAGGACCTGATTGAAAGATTTGGAGATAAAGTTAAGTATCCTATTGATGTTGCCTGTGAAATCGATGGCAAAAGAGTTGACATTGACAATAGCGAAATCCCAAATGAAGCCATTTTTGACATAGGCATTAAGACCATTGCATTTTATGCAAAAGAAATCAGGGATGCCAAATACATATTCGCAAATGGTCCTGCGGGTGTATTTGAAGACCCTAAATTTGCAATGGGTACAGAGGATTTAATAAATGCCATGGCCAGCTCCAATGGATTCTCACTTATAGGTGGGGGACATATTGCAGCGGCCACTGCCGGACTTGGTTTGGAAGACCAGATGAGTCATTTAAGCAGTGGTGGAGGCGCTTGCATTAGCATGCTTGCCGGCAAAAAGTTGGCTGCTGTGGAAGCGCTTAAAAACAGTAAAAAATAATTTTTTTTTTACTTTCTCTTTTTTTTAAAAAAATAAGATTAGCCATTAAATATTTTTAATAGCTCTTCGGATGATTTTTTAGGATTTTCAGAACTCATTATTGCACTTACAACAGACAATCCTCCGATTCCGATATCCATTAGTTGTGATGCATTCTCAAGGGTAATTCCTCCAATGGCTACAACTGGAATGTCAACGGATTCAACAATTTCTTTTAGCTCTTGTTTGCTGACTGATTCGGCATCCGATTTTGTTTGGGTTGGAAATACTGCTCCTGATCCAATATAATCTGCACCATCCTTTTGAGCTTTTTTTGCTTCTTTTACTGTAGCTGCAGAAACGCCTAAAATTTTATCTTCTCCAATAAGCTTTCTTGTAACGTCACATGGCATATCGGATTGCCCGACATGAACTCCATCAGCATCAATGGCCAGTGCAATATCCACCCTATCATTGATAATCAATGGAATTCCGTATTTTGCAGTAATTTCTTTAACTCTCAATGATAAGTTATAAAAGTCAAGGGTATCTGCAGTCTTTTCTCTAATTTGAACAACAGTCACTCCTCCTTTTATGGCTTCTTCAATTGTTTTCAGGAATTTTTCCACATCGTCGCTTCTGTCAGTCACAAGATATAGGGACAAGTCTAGATTTTTCATAGTATCATAATATTTGATTCGTTTACTAAGCTTTCAGCATTAGTCTTGTAAAGGTAATCGATTAAGTATGCTCTGAATGAGCCGGTTCCTTCATCTTTTTCATCAACTTTTGCTCTTGCTTTTTCTCCAGCAAGATTCATTGCCAAAATTGCAACAAGGCTGCCTTCCAATGGTGTTGAACCTCCAATGCAGGTTCCGACAATTGAAGATAACATGCAACCGCTTCCTGTGATTAATGGCATCATGTCGTCTCCGTTGTCTATTGCTATTGTGGTTTTACTGTCGCTTAAAATGTCAATGGGGCCGCTGGCTAGTATGGTTGCATTTAATTTCAATGAGAGTTCTTTAATGATTTCTCCATTTGCAGCTAGATTTTCTTCGGTTATTATGTCGTCAAGGTTAACGTCCACTCCTTTTGCGGTGTTATTCTCATCAATTATTCCAACTAATTTGGCTATTGCTTTGATTTCACTAATGTTTCCGCGAATTGCGGCCATATCATAGTTTTCAATTAAATCTAGGGTTGTTCTGTTTCTAAGTTCGGTTACTCCGACGCCTACTGGGTCCAATACAATTGGAGTGTTTGTTCTATTCGCAGTTTCAGCACTTATCTTCATGGCATTTACCTGTTCTGCACTTAATTTTCCAATGTTTATCACTAATGCATCTGCTATGGTCACCACTTCTTCCAGTTCATCTGCATCTTCTGCCATGAATGGGGATCCGCCAATTGCCAGAACTGCATTTGCACAGTCATTGATTGTTACGGAATTTGTTATGCAATGGGTTAATGGGTTTTTCTCTTTAATGCTTTTTAAAGTTTCGTCAATCTTATCTAGAATAGTGTCTGTCATGATTATTAATTATATTATTTAATATTTATATTTTAATATGATATTTTCTAAAAAAAGGTTGTTTATAGTAAAGTATTTAAATGACAATTGATATAAGTTATATTGTTATATAACATTAACAATATTGCCTCGGTGGCTCAGTCTGGTAGAGCGCGAGACTTGTAATCTCGTGGTCGCGGGTTCAATTCCCGTCCGGGGCTTTAATTTATATTGTTAATTTAAGTTTTTTTCAATGTTTTTATACTCTATAGTAACATTTATATAGTTGTTAATAGATATTACTATTAGTATGTTATCTACATACATATTGTATGTGGGTCCGTAGGGTAGCTTGGTCGATCCTTTGGGCTTTGGGAGCCTGAGACTCCGGTTCAAATCCGGGCGGACCCATTTCAACCCGCCTTAGCTCAATTTGGCAGAGCGTTGGACTGTAGATCCAAATGTTGCTGGTTCAAGTCCGGCAGGCGGGATTTCAATTTATTTATAATTTTTCATATGTGATTTTTTGTGAAATATCTGTTTTTTCCGAAAACTTTATATATGATTAAGATTATAGTAATTGATAGTGTATTTTTACACATGTGCTATTTAAGTGTTGGTTGCCCTGGTGGTGTAGGGGCTATCATGTGGGCCTGTCGAGCCCGCGACTCGGGTTCAAATCCCGGCCAGGGCGCTTCAAGTTCTTAAGTAGTAATATATCGTTTAGGCCTGTAGCTCAGTCTGGCAGAGCGCTTGGCTTTTAACCAAGCGGCCGCGGGTTCAATTCCCGTCAGGCCTGTTTCTAATTTTATATTTTAACTTTTCTATCTGGAGGAAAAAATTTGAAAATAGATATTCAAGACCATATGCTCGTACCAAAGCATGAAATCATGACTGAAGAAGAAATTTCTGAAGAATTTAGTGATGTTGACTATGATTTTAAAGACCTTCCAAAAATAAGGGCTAACGATCCTGTTGTGGAAGCGATAGGTGCTGAGCCGGGTAATGTTTTAAGAATCACTCGTGAAAGCCAAACAGCGGGAGAATTCATTACTTACAGAATTGTAGAAGGGTAAATTTTAGTCTTTAATATAATTTTAGAAAGTAAATTTAATATAGTATAATTTCTGTATTTTTTTGTTTTTTAGAAATTCATATAATAAATTTGAACTTAGTTTGAGAGGAATTATCTTAAAAGGAGATAGTTATGAGTAAATTAAGAATAATGATTAAATGAATTAGTTATTAGGTTTATCCTAATGTATGTGTTGTTTTTATTTATATTATTATTTTTATTGCGTACGTAATGCTGGAGGATGTCCATGACAGAGAATAACTGGAAATTAGTTGATGCATTTTTTGATAAGTATGATTTGGTCGATCACCATATTAAGTCATACAACGATTTTGTAAACAATAGGATTCAGAATATTATTGATATCACTGAACCTATTACATTAGATGATGGAAAATACACTTTAAAAACTGGTAAAGTACGTATTGAAAAACCATCTAATAAGGAAGCAGATGGATCCAGTAGCGAAATAGATCCAACTGAAGCAAGACTTAGAAACTTAAATTATTCTGCAGACATGTACCTTGAAATGGCATTGAATGAAGAAGGAGAAGACAATCCTTTGGAAGAGGTGTATATCGGCGAGTTGCCGGTAATGCTCAAATCAGACATTTGCCATCTTAACGGTCTCAGCGCTGAAGAATTAATTGAAAAACATGAAGACCCTCAAGATTTAGGAGGTTACTTTATTGTAAACGGTTCTGAAAGGGCTGTAGTTACAATGGAGGAAATAGCTCCGAACAAAATTATTCTTGAACGCTTAGGCGAAGTTGAAGAAAGGCACGCTAAAGCTGTTGTCACTTCAATCAAAAGCGGTTTCAGAGCAAGAATTACTTTGGAATACAAAAAACCTCGTAAAAACGGAGTGTTCTTAAGAATTTCTTTCCCATATCTTCCAGGGGAAATTCCATTAGTTATATTATTAAGGGCACTTGGTCTGGCTACTGATGAAGAGATTATTACCGCAATTTCCGACGATAATAATTTCCAGATGATGATAGCGGATGATATCCAGGTTTCACTTGAAGCCTTGAAACTGGATCAGAACGAAATGGATGGAATGACTCTTGAAGAAAGAAGGGAGTACATGCAAAATGCCGCCATCAAATATATTGGTAACAGAGTGGCTAAGAACATGCCTAAGGATTATCGTATCAAACGTGCAACAGATGTTGTAAACCGTTATCTATTGCCTCATATGGGTACTGAACAGGAAAGATGTTACGATAAAGCTATTTATTTAGCAGAAATGACTGAAATGTTACTTGAAGTTATCGAACAGAAAAGAGAACCTCACGATAAGGACCACTACACCAATAAGAGACTCAGGGTTTCTGGTGATTTGATGGAAGATTTATTCAGAGTGGCTTTCACCAATTTAACTAGGGACATGAGTTATCAGCTTGAAAGAAGCCTTTCAAGAGGCAAGGAACTTTCAATTAAGCAAGCTGTTCGTAGTGATGTTTTAACTGAAAACATCAAGCACGCTATTGCTACAGGTAATTGGGTAGGTGGAAGAGCTGGTGTAAGTCAGCTTTTAGATAGGACCAGTTACATGGGAACTCTTTCTCACTTGAGACGTGTCGTATCTCCGTTAACAAGAAGTCAACCTCACTTTGAAGCAAGAGATTTGCACCCAACACAATTCGGTAAGATATGTCCGAACGAGACCCCGGAAGGGCCTAACTGTGGTTTGGTTAAGAACTTGGCTTTAATGTGTAATATTTCTGAAGGTTCTGATGAACAAGAAATTAGAGATGTTATTGAAAGTATGGGTGTATTAATAGATTAAGTTACTTGTTAGGAGGGAATTTTTTTGCAGAAATCTAAAATTTATATAAATGGTGAACTTTTAGGGTCTTGTGAAGATCCGATATCATTTACCCAAGAAATGAGAGAGAAGAGAAGAAATGGTGAAATCTCTCATGAAATGAATATTACATATTATGAAGATAATAATGAAATTTACATATTCAATGACCCAGGTAGAGCTAGAAGGCCATTAATCATTGTTAAGGAAGGCCTCCCACTTTTAAAAGAGGAACATTTAAACAAAGTTGCAAACGGAAAGTTAAAATGGGACGATTTAATTGACAAAGGGCTTATCGAATACCTGGATGCTGAGGAAGAGGAAAACTCATACATTGCAATGACTTTAGCGGACTTGAATGATGAGCACACTCACTTGGAAATCGACCCTGCCACAATGCTTGGAATCTGTGCAGGAATCATTCCGTTTTCAGACCACAACTCCTCTCCAAGGAACACTATGGAAGCGGGTATGACAAAGCAGGCTTTAGGTTTATATGTTTCAAACTATGCATTACGTACCGATACCAGAGCTCACTTGTTACATCATCCTCAAACCCCTATCGTAAAAACACGTATCATCGATTCAACTAATTATGACTTAAGACCATCCGGCCAGAACTTCGTTGTGGCATTGATGTCTTATGAAGGATACAACATGGAAGACGCAATGGTTATCAACAAGGGTTCCCTTGAAAGGGGTCTTGCAAGGTCTTCTTTCTTCAGAGCTTACGACACTTCAGAGAAAAGATATGCCGGAGGTCAAGTGGACAAGTTTGAGGTTCCGGACAAGAACATCAAGGGATACAGGTCCGAAGAGGCATACAGGAACTTGGATGAGGACGGTGTAGTAAACCCTGAATCTTATGTGGAATCAGGTGACGTATTGATTGGAAAGACTTCACCTCCAAGATTCTTGGAAGAGGACTTCGGTTCTGTTGCAGACAGAAGAAGGGAAACCTCAGTCACTGTAAGACACGGTGAAAAAGGTATTGTCGATGCAGTTCTTTTATCTGAAACAGTTGAAGGTTCAAGATTAGCTAAAATAAGAGTAAGAGATACCAGGCAACCTGAATTTGGTGATAAATTCGCATCAAGACACGGTCAGAAAGGGGTTGTCGGTTTAATATTATCTCCTGAAGACATTCCATTTACAGAATTCGGTGTCGTTCCTGATTTAATAGTTAACCCTCACGCTATTCCATCCAGGATGTCCATTGGACAGGTGTTAGAGATGGTTGCGGGTAAGGCAGGCTGTCTTGAAGGTGCAAGAGTTGACGCAACTCCATTCAACCAAGACCTTGAAGATGAAATCAAACAGCAGTTAATCAATCATGGATTCGAATCTGCAGGATGCGAATCATTATACAGCGGAGTAACCGGTGAGAGAATTGATGCTGAAATCTTTGTAGGAGTGGCATATTATCAGAAATTACACCACATGACTACAGATAAGGTTTATGCTCGTTCCAGAGGTCCTGTGCAAGTGCTTACACGTCAACCTACTGAAGGTAGAGCACGTGAAGGTGGTTTAAGATTTGGAGAAATGGAAAGGGACTGCCTTATTGCACACGGTGCAGCTTTAACATTAAAGGAAAGACTTCTTGACGAGTCCGACAAATACGAAGCTATCGTATGTGATAACTGCGGTATGTTGGCTGTATATGACAGGAATAAAAACAAGAAATACTGTCCAATCTGTGGAGATGTGGAAACTTATCCTGTAGAAATATCATACGCATTTAAATTATTATTAGACGAACTTAAGAGTTTATGTATTTTCCCTAAATTAGTTTTAGGAGACAAAGCATAATTACATTTATTAAAGGAGCCAATTCATGACAGATCATTATATTAAAAAAATTGAACAAATTAACTTTGGTTTAATGTCTCCTGAGGATATTCGTAAGATGTCTGTTGTCACTGTTGAATATCCTGATACTTATGGGGATGATGGTTTTCCTATTGAAAAAGGTTTAATGGACCCTCGTTTAGGTATTATTGATCCTAGTTTGGTATGTAGAACTTGCGGTTTTAAAGGTGGGGATTGTCAAGGTCACTTTGGTAGCATTGAACTTGCAAGACCTGTCATTCATGTAGGTTTTGGTGATATAATCCACAAAATCTTGCGTTCTACATGTAACGAATGTGGTCGTATTCTTTTAAGTGACGATCAGATTGAGTTTTATGAAGAAAGAATACGCGAATCAATGGGCAATAAGGAAAGCATTAACAATATCCTAAAAGATGTTTATAAATCTGCTAAAAGAGAGTTAAAAACCATGCCTGAAGACGACGAGGAAGTGGATTTGAAATACTGCTGCCCTCACTGTGGCGAGCCTCAGGAAGCCATTATTTTAGACAAGCCTGTCACTATCCGTCAAGGCGACTATAAGTTAACTCCCTCTGAAGTTCGTGAAAGACTTGAAAAGATTACTGATGAAGATGCCTACATTTTAGGTGTTAACTCTGAAGTTGCAAGGCCTGAATGGTTGGTCTTGACCGTACTTCCGGTTCCTCCTGTAACTGTAAGGCCATCAATCACTCTCGATACAGGTGAGAGGTCTGAGGATGACTTGACTCACAAGCTTGTAGATATCTTGAGAATCAATCAACGTTTGCTTGAGAATATGGAAGCTGGAGCTCCTCAATTGATTGTTGAAGACTTATGGGAGTTATTGCAATATCACGTTACTACTTACTTTGATAATGAAGCATCCGGTGTTCCTCCTGCAAGGCACAGGTCAGGAAGACCACTTAAAACCTTGACTCAAAGGTTGAAAGGTAAAGAAGGACGTTTCCGTTCCAACCTTTCCGGTAAACGTGTTAACTTCTCTGCACGTACAGTTATTTCACCGGACCCTAACATCAGTATCAATGAGGTCGGTGTACCTGAAATGATTGCTAAGGAAGTGACCGTGCCCGTATATGTAAATGAATGGAACATCGATGAGATGAGGACCTATATCGAGAACGGTCCTGATATTCACCCTGGTGCAAACTATGTAAGAAACGGCAATACAAAAAGAAGGGTTACTGATGATACCAAAGAGTTCATTTTAGAACAATTGGAACCTGGTTTCATCATCGACAGACATTTAAAAGATGGGGACATGGTTTTATTCAACAGACAACCTTCCTTGCACAGAATGAGTATGATGGCTCATGAGGTAAGGGTATTGCCTTACAAAACTTTCAGACTTAACTTATGTGTATGTCCTCCATACAATGCGGACTTTGATGGGGACGAAATGAACATGCACGTTTTCCAGACTGACGAATCACGTGCTGAAGCCAAATCATTAATGCGTGTTCAGGAACACATCTTATCTCCAAGGTTCGGTGGACCGATTATCGGTGCTATTCACGACCACATTTCAGGAGCATACCTATTGACAAGGGATGGCGTTGAATTCACGGAAGAGGAAGCCTTGCAAATCATCCGCAAATCTCACTTGCCTATTCCTCCGTTCAAATCCAACCATTGGGTTTTAAAACATGATTCTGAATACAATGAAGATACTTATATCTTCAAGGAAAAAGGAGAGAAATGGACTGGAAAAGAGTTATTCTCACTGTTACTGCCTAATGACATGAACTTGTCTTATAGTGCTGAAATTTCAAAATGTCCTGCAGTATTCCCTGTTGAAGACGCTACTGTTGTAATCAAGAACGGTATCTTGACTCAGGGTGTAATCGATGAATCCGCTTACGGTTCATTCTCAGGTAAGATTTTAGATAAGATCGTTAAGGAATACGGTCCTGGAAGAGCAAAAGAATTCCTAGACCGTTCCACTGACTTGGCTATCTGCGGAATCATGAAAACCGGAATTACAACTTCCTTAAATGATGAGGAAATTCCTGAAGAGGCTCAGGACCGTATTAATGAGCACTTGAACAAGAAGATGGAAGAAGTAGACATGCTTGTTCAATCTTATGAAGAAGGATATCTCCAAGCTTTGCCGGGTAGAAGTCTAGAAGAAACTTTGGAGATGAAGATCATGCAAGTTCTCGGGGAAGCTAGGGACATGTCCGGTAGCATTGCAGAAAACTACCTTACAATGGGTAAACAGTCCGATGATGATCCATATGACCATGTGATGGCTGTGGAAAACCACTCTGTAGTAATGGCACGTACTGGTGCAAGGGCATCCATGTTGAACCTTACTCAGATTACTGCTTGTGTAGGACAACAGGCGGTTAGGGGTGGACGTATCGAAAGGGGATACCTCAACAGAACCTTGCCTCACTTCAAGAAAGGTGAGTTAGGGGCAAAAGCGAAAGGATTTGTGCATTCAAGTTACAAATCCGGTCTTGACCCAATCGAGTTCTTCTTCCACGCAATGGGTGGAAGGGAAGGTCTTGTAGATACAGCGATTCGTACAGCTCAATCCGGTTACATGCAAAGAAGGCTTGTAAACGCACTTCAGGACTTGCAGGTTAAATCTTCAGGACTTGTTACCGATAATCAAGGTAATGTTATTCAAACCATGTTCGGTGAAGATGGAGTGGACCCTGCAAAATCTGACTTCGGTAAACCTGCAGATTTAAATAAACTCATTGATGAGATAAGAATTAAAACTAAAGCGGATGCTAAGTAGGTGTAATTATGGAAGATATTATAATTAAGGTAAAAGATACTATAGCTGAGTTAAATGAAGATGAGAATCTTGCTATTGATTTTCCAGATAGTTACATCGAGGATTTATCAAAAGCATACATTAATAAAGACTTAACTGATGATGAATTAAGAGTGCTTATCAGAAAGCTCAAGGCCGCCTATGACCGAGCTCATGTTGAAGCTGGCGAGGCTGTTGGAACAGTAGCTGCACAATCTGTTGGTGAACCGGGTACTCAGATGACCATGCGTACTTTTCACTATGCAGGGGTAACTGAGTTAAACGTAACATTGGGTCTTCCAAGACTTATCGAGATTGTTGACGCTAGAAAAGAGATTGCCACTCCTACCATGGACATTTACTTTGATGAGGAAAGGCGCAATGATGAGGAATTCGTTAGAACCTTAGCTAACCAAATAGGTAAAAGCACCATCAACGATATTCTTTCCGACTTCAATCTGAACTATGGTACAATGGAAGTGGAAGCAGTTTTAGATAATAAGAAAATTGAAGAGAAAAGACTTGACAGAGAAGAAATTGATGCTATTATTCAAAAGACTTTCAAAAAGTCAACAATCAATAATAACACCATAATAATTCCTTCTCCTAAATCAGATAAATCTGATTCCAAGTTTGAAATACGTGAACTTCGTCTTTTAGCTGATAAAGTTCGTGATTTACAGATCAGTGGTATAAAAGGAATAGGTAAAGTTATCATTCGTAAAGATGATGTTGAATGGATTATTCACACTGAAGGATCCAACCTTAAGGAGATTCTTGACATGGACGGTATCGACCATGTGAGGACAACCACCAACAACATTCACGAGATAGGTGAGGTTTTAGGTATTGAAGCTGCTCGTCAATCTATTATCAACGAAGCTCAAAATACTCTTTCCGAACAAGGTCTTAGTGTTGATGTAAGGCATATCATGTTAGTCGCTGATATCATGACTTCAGAGGGAATCGTCAAATCTATTGGAAGACATGGTATTAGTGGTGAAAAATCAAGCGTATTAGCTCGTGCAGCTTTTGAAGAAACTGGTAAACATTTACTTAACGCAAGTATTCGCGGTGAAGTGGATGATTTAACAGGTATCATCGAAAATATTATTATTGGACAACCAATACCTCTTGGTACCGGTTCAGTCGGTGTCAAAATGGATTATAAAAATGAATAGGAGGCTAGATGATGGACGTAGATAGAGGAATCAGGGTAGCTGTAGATACTGGTGATGTAATCTTAGGCTCTGAAAAATCAATTCAATCTTTAAAATTAGGAAAAGGACAGCTTGTAGTTGTTGCTAGTAACGCTCCTAAAGAAATTCTTGAAGATGTTGAATATTATGCAAATCTTTCCGAAATTCCATCCTTCGTATATGATGGAACCAGTGTGGATTTGGGCTCTGTTTGTGGTAAACCTTTCACTGTTGCTACATTAATCGTAAACGATCCAGGAGATTCTACAATATTAGACGATTTGAGGTAGATTTAAGTGTCTATTAAATTTAGTGCAAATGAGATTAGATACATAGCTCTTTTCGAAAATATGACTGGAGCAATGGTTAAGGATTGCATTATCGATGATGAACATGGAAAAGTCACTTTCGTTGTTAAGAATGGTGACATGGGACTTGCTATAGGTAAAAAAGGAAGTTCAGTTTCTAAAGTTCAAAGAGCAGTAGATAAGGGTGTTGAGATTATCGAATTGGATGATGATCCGATACAATTCATTAAGAACGTTTTATCCCCTGCAAAGTTGCAGACTGTCAAGATTAGTCAAAAACAGTCAGGCGAAAAAATAGCTACTGTCACAGCAGACAATACCAACAAGCGTATTGCTATCGGTAAAAACGGAATCAATATTGAAAGAGCTAAATTATTAGCAAATAGGCAACATAATATTGACAATATTATTTTAAAATAGCTTTCATGCTATTTTTTAATATTTCTTTTTCATTTGTTTTTTTTTAAAAAACATTTTTTATTTTTATTTTAGACCTGAAAAAACATACCTTTATAAAGGTTGAAATATATATTTTATCTTAAGATATCTGTACTTTTTAATAACTTGACTATGTGTGCTTTTTGTCAATGTTTTGAATTTTATTTCAAGATATCTTCTTTTAGATAATGTATTTTATCTAATTAATTATTATTACTGATTAATATCTTTGAATTTAGATTGTACTATAGACTATAGTATAAATCGCAGCGGTGGATTCTTAGATATGTTTTTAACAAAAAGATTAGAGGAAAAAATATGCCAGGACTTTTTGCTGCAAAAAAACTTAAAAAGAATAGACAAAATTTTAAGTGGAAAGATGTAGATTACAAAAGGAGAGCTTTAAGGTTAGATGTTAAAGCGGATCCGCTCGAAGGAGCTCCTCAAGCTAGAGGTATCGTAATAGAAAAGGTAGGGATAGAAGCAAAGCAACCTAACTCTGCTATCCGTAAATGTGTTCGTGTTCAATTGATTAAGAACGGTAAACAATTAACTGCTTTCGCACCAGGTGACGGAGCTATTGGATTTATCGATGAGCACGATGAAGTGATGATTGAAGGAATCGGTGGACCATCCGGAAGATCCATGGGGGATATTCCTGGAGTCCGTTGGAAAGTTTCCAAAGTTAATAACGTAGCTTTATCAGAAATGGTAAGTGGAAAAATAGAAAAACCTGTAAGATAAGGTGGTTATATTTATGAGTAAATTATTTAACAAATGGGATCTCGATGAAGTAAAAGTTGAGGACTTAGGTTTAGTAAAATATATCTGCTTGGATGAAACTTTAGTTCCACATACTTCTGGTAGACACGTAAAAAGACAATTCGCAAAATCTAAAGTATCAATTGTTGAAAGATTAATGAACAAGATTATGAGAACCCATCTCAACTCAGGTAAGAAAAACAAAGCTTACAATATCGTTAAAGATGCTTTAGAGATTATCAACAGAAGAACTAAAAAGAATCCTGTACAGGTTCTAGTCACTGCAGTTGAAAACACTGCACCTCGTGAAGAAACTACCCGTATCAAATACGGTGGTATCGGATACCAGGTAGCTGTAGACATTTCTCCACAAAGAAGGGTTGACCTTTCATTAGGATTCTTGACTAGAGGTACTTTACAATCTTCATTCAAAAACAGAAGATCTGTTGCTGAATGTTTAGCTGATGAATTGATTCTTGCTTCTGAAGAAGATTCAAGAAGCTTCGCTTTACAAAAAGCTGAAGAGAAAGAAAGAGTTGCTAAAGCAGCACACTAATCATATCATGTTTATATTTTAGGTGGTTATTTTGAGTAGAAGAGACAAAATGATTGCAAAAATCAAAGAGTTAATGTATGAACCTAGTCAAATCAGAAACATTGGTATCTGTGCTCACATCGATCACGGTAAAACCACTTTATCTGATAACCTTTTGGCAGGCGCAGGAATGATTTCCGAAGAGCTTGCAGGTGATCAAAGATTCTTGGACTTTGACGAACAGGAACAAGCACGTGGTATTACTATCGATGCGGCTAACGTATCCATGGTACACGATTATCAGGACAAGGAATACTTAATTAACTTGATTGATACACCTGGTCACGTTGACTTTGGTGGGGACGTAACTCGTGCTATGAGAGCTGTAGACGGTGCAGTGGTTGTAGTTTGTGCTGTGGAAGGTATCATGCCGCAAACCGAAACTGTATTCAGACAAGCTTTAAAAGAAAATGTTAAACCGGTTTTATTCATTAACAAAGTTGACAGATTAATCAACGAGTTAAAGTTAGAACCTGAAGAATTGCAGAACAGATTCTTGAAAATCTTCATGGAAGCCAATAAATTGATTAAGAACATGGCTCCTGAAGACAAGAAAGAAGAGTGGAAATTAGATTTCACTGACGGTAGTGTAGCTTTCGGTTCCGCATATCACAACTGGGCTATCAATGTTCCAACCATGCAAGAAACCGGAATCAACTTCAAAGACATTATCGATTACTGTAATGCTGAAAATGAAAAAGAGCTAGCACAGAAAGTACCTTTATCCGACGTATTATTAGGTATGGTAGTCGAACACTTGCCTTCCCCTAAAGAAGCGCAAGTCTACAGGGTACCTAACATATGGGATGGAGATATCGAGTCTCCTGCAGGAAAAGGTATGGTCACTACCGCTCCTGACGGACCTTTAGCAGTTATGGTTACCAACGTATCTGTAGACAAGCACGCTGGTGAAATCGCAACCGGTAGGGTATACGGTGGAGCTATCGAAAAAGGAACTGAAGTTTACATGGTAGGTTCCCACGGTAAATCCAGAGTACAGCAAGTAGGTGTATACTTCGGTCCTGAAAGGGTTAACACCGATAGGGTGCCTGCAGGTAACATTGTATACATTGCTGGTGCAAAAGGAGCTATTGCCGGTGAAACATTATGTTCTCCAGAAGACAAAATCAAAGAGTTTGAAGGATTGGAACACATATCCGAGCCTGTAGTTACTGTAGCTGTAGAAGCTAAAAATACCAAAGACTTACCAAAATTAATCGAAGTATTAAGACAAACCGGTAAGGAAGACCCTACCGTAAAAATCGAGATTAACGAAGAGACTGGTGAGCACTTGGTATCCGGTATGGGTGAACTTCACTTGGAAGTCATCGGTTACAGAATCAAGGATAAAGGTGTTGACATCACAACTTCCGAACCTATTGTAGTATACAGGGAAACCGTGAAAAAACTCTCTCCACAAGTTGAAGGTAAATCTCCTAACAAGCACAACAGATTTTACATTACTGTTGAACCTATTGAACCTGAACTCTTCGAAGCAATTCAAGAAGGAAAAATTAAAGAGGGCAGAGTTAAAGGTAAAGAATCTGCCAACGACTTCATGGAACATGGCTTGGATAAAGAGGAAGCCAGAAGGGTATGGGCTGTTCACAACAGAAGCGTCTTCCTTAACATGACTCGTGGTATCCAATACTTGGATGAAGTAAAAGAGCTTTTACTTGAAGGATTCGAATCCACTTTGGAAAACGGTCCTTTAGGAAACGAAATTTCCATGGGATTAAAATTCAAGCTCAACGATGCAAAACTTCACGAAGACGCAGTTCACAGAGGACCTGCTCAAGTATTGCCTGCAATCAGAAATGCAATCTTAGGTTCCATGATGCTTGCAGAACCTGCATTACTCGAACCAATGCAAAAAGTAGTAATTGATACTCCTAACGATTATATGGGTGCATGTACTCGTGAGATTCAAAACAGAAGAGGCCAAATCATAAATATGGGTCAAGGAACCGGAGACATGGCTAAAATTGAATCCAAAGTACCTGTAGCTGAAATGTTCGGTTTCGCTGGAGATATCAGATCTGCAGCAGAAGGTAGATGTTTATGGTCTACTGAAATTGCTGGATTTGAACCACTTCCTCGTGAAATGCAACATCAAATCGTAAGGCAAATCAGGCAAAGAAAAGGCTTATCAGAAGAGCCGTTCCCTGCAAGCCACTACTTAGGTGATTTATAAGAATTAAAATTTTTTAATTTTTTATATTTTTATTAAAAATTCATAAGAAAAAACATATCTTTTTATATGTTAAAGTATAATATTTAATTTAAGCTAACATTTAAGCTTATAGATATGTTTGTTAATAATTACAATAGAGGTTATTATAATGGCAAAAGAAAAAGAACATCTTAACTTAGCATTTATCGGACACGTTGACCACGGAAAATCTACTTTAGTAGGAAACTTATTAGTTAAAGCTGGTACCATCAATGAACAACAATTAGCTTCTGGAGAAGACAAGTTCAGATTCATTATGGACACTACTAAAGAAGAACAAGAAAGAGGAGTAACCATCGACTTAGCTCACCAAAAATTCTCCACTAAAAAATACGACTACACTGTAGTAGACTGCCCAGGACACAGAGACTTCGTTAAAAACATGATCACTGGTGCTTCCCAAGCAGACGCAGGTGTATTAGTAGTTGCAGCTGACGACGGTGTAATGCCTCAAACCAAAGAACACGTGTTCTTATCAAAAACTTTAGGTATCAACCAATTAATCGTTGCTATCAACAAAATGGATTTAATCGATTACTCTGAAGACAAATACAACGAATTAAAAGAAGAAGTATCAAACTTAATCAAAACCGTAGGATTCAACCCTGCTGACGTACCTTTCATCCCATTATCTGCATTTGAAGGGGACAACATTGTTGAAGCATCCTCAAATACCTCCTGGTACAAAGGACCTACTTTAATCGATGCTTTAGACGCTTTAAGCGCACCTGATAAACCAACCGGTTTACCATTAAGAATTCCTATTCAAGACGTCTACTCCATCACTGGTGTAGGAACCGTACCTGTAGGAAGAGTTGAAACTGGTGTAATGAAAAAAGGTGAAAACGTTATCTTTGAACCTGCTGGAGCTTCCGGAGAAGTTAAATCTATCGAAATGCACCACGAACAATTTGATGCAGCTGAACCTGGTGACAACATCGGATTCAACGTAAGAGGTGTAGGTAAAAACGATATCAGAAGAGGAGACGTAGCTGGTCACGTTGACAACGCTCCTACTGTAGCTAAAGAATTCGACGCACAAATTGTTGTTTTACAACACCCTGGTGTAATTACCGTTGGATACACTCCTGTATTCCACTGTCACACTTCCCAAGTAGCATGTACTTTCTTAGAATTATCCAAAAAATTAAACCCTGCTACTGGTGCTGTTGACGAAGAAAACCCTGACTTCTTAAAAACCGGTAACGCAGCTATTGTTAAAATTAAACCTACCAAACCAATGTGTCTCGAAAACGCAAAAGAAATCCCACAAATGGGTAGATTTGCTATCAGAGATATGGGTCAAACTGTTGCTGCAGGTTTATGTCTTAACGTTACCCCAGCAAAATAAGTTTGTAAACAATAATTAGAAAGTAATCTTTTACTTTCTTTTCTTTTTGTTTTTTTGGAGGAGAATAAATGAATCAAGCAAGAATTAAGCTTACTGGAACAGACCCAGAAAAATTAGCATACGTATGTGATCAACTTAAAAAGATTGCTGAAAGAACTGGTGTCGACTTGTCCGGTCCTATTCCATTGCCTACTAAAAAATTGGTAGTCCCAACTAGAAAATCTCCAGATGGAGAAGGTAAAGCTTCTTGGGAAAAATGGGAACTCAGAATTCACAAACGTTTAATCGGTATTGGAGCTGATGAACGTGCAATGAGACAAGTCATGAAAGTTAACGTTCCTGATAACGTAAGTATTGAAATTGAACTTAAAGGATAAATATTTAGAATCCTTCTAAATATTCCTTTCACATGCCGAGATAGTCTAGTCTGGTAAGGCGCAGGACTTGAAATCCTGTGAGGTCATCCTCGCCTGGGTTCAAATCCCAGTCTCGGCGTGTTATCTATATCTATTTTTAAAAAAACTTTTTATTTTGGAGTCTAGCTCCTTTAAATCATTCACGATGTCGTCTTTATTTAACATCTCTATTTTTGGGCGTCTTATCATTATGATGGCTATGTCCTTTTCATTGGCTGCCTGAATCTTTTCGATGACTCCGCCGATTTCCCCGCTTTCTTTGGTGATCATCACGCTTGCATCATACTTTTCTATCAAGTCGATGTTTTCCTGTTTTGTTGCGGCGCCAGTCATTGGGATGATGTGGTCAGGATTGATGGCCAGTTTCTCGCATTTTTCAAGTGATTTCTCCACTTTTAAAATTCTTGGATAGAACCTTTTGGCAGGGACATGTTTCATGACATCCTCCATGGTGTTGGCTCCTGCAAAATGCAGGACATTTCCTTCATCAAATTCATCGGCTATCAGTTTTCCCGCTTCGTCAAATGAATCTGCATAATGAATGCGGGACGTGTCTATGTTATCAAGGTTGGTGGTGGGTCTTTCAAAGCGGACATATGGAATTTCAAGCTCACTGGCAATGCTTGCTGAAGTCTGTGTTATGTGGGCTGCAAACGGATGGGTCGCATCAATCAACATGTCAAAATCACCATCATTTATTATTTCAATTATCTCATCTTTGAGAAGAGGCCTTGCGATTGTATCGTCGCTTCCGCCTTCAATCGCCAATTTTGCACCGTATTCCGTAGTGGTTGTGGTTAGGATGAATGCATCATAATTCTGTTTAATGTGTTCTATGATATTTATCGAATCTTTGGTGCCGCCCAGTAGGAATATTTTCATTTTATCACTTTATTCATTATTTTGTTAGCTATTACTATTGTTGAGGCAATCAGCGTAATCGCTATCCAGTCAAGCAATCCTATTGCAGTTGTCCTGAAGATTATCTGAAGCTGTGGAATGTATATTATCAGCACCTGCAGGATGAATGACAATATAATTCCCATATACAGGTATTTGCTTGATTTGTCGGAATTGGATTTTCCGTTGTAGGCATTGAACAGCTGGTACATCACGAATAACGTGAACGCTATTGTCATAGCTCTTCTAGTTGTGCTTCCCATATATATCTCATAGCTGAATGCCAGTATTGTCCCGATTGCCATCACGAGCCCCAGGATGAATATTTCCATGAGGGCATTTTTTGTCAGGATGTCTCCGGTTTCAGGAGGGCGCTGCATTATGTTTCTTTCGCCCCCTTCCATGCCTAATGTCTGTGCAGGAGGTCCGTCCATCACAATATTGAGCCATAGCAATTGCACGGGGTTGAACGGAAGTGGAAGTGACAATAGGCTTGTTCCGATAATTGTCAGGATTGCCCCTACATTTGTCGATACCTGGAACTTGACGAATCTCTTGATGTTGTCATAGATCTTTCGCCCTTCCCTTATTGCCTTCACTATTGTCGAGAAGTCATTGTTTTTAAGAATCATGTCGGATGCTTCTTTTGCAACGTCAGTTCCGTCACCCATGGCTATTCCGATGGATGCCTTTTTGAGTGCTGGAGCATCATTGACTCCGTCTCCTGTCATTGCAACGACATTTCCAAGTTGTTTCAATGCTTCGACTATCCTCATTTTTTGGATTGGCTTCACTCTTGCGTATACTTGGACGTCACTCACAACCTTTAAGTATTCCTCATCGCTTAAGCTGTCCAGCCGGTCTCCTGTCATTGTGCATCCGTCAGTCAGGATGCCTAGATTTCGTGCTATTGCGCATGCGGTTCTTTCATGGTCTCCTGTAATCATCACCACTTCGATTCCTGCGTTTTTGCAGTCATCTATGGCCTTTTTAGCATCTTTTTTTGCAGGGTCTATCAGGCCGACGAGGCCGGTGAATGTCAGTTCCTCTTCCGGATTTTCACTGTCACCGATTTTGTATGCAAGGCCGATTACTCTCAATGCCTGTGTTGTCATTTCAGTAATCTTTTCAGTGAGCATTTCCTTAATTTCAGGAGTAATTATTTCAATAGTTCCATCATCATCTACCCATTTGCATTTACCTAAAATGATTTCTGGCGCACCTTTTGACAAGACAATATTTTTTTCACCGTCCAGTCTATGTATAGTGGTCATCATTTTGCGATTGCTGTCAAGTGGGATTTCATCAATTCTTTCATAGCTTTTTTTGCAATCCTTGAAAAATTTTAGAATGGCTCCATCGGTTTGATTTCCTATCACTTCATCTCCGTTAAGGACTGCATTATTGCATAAACTTCCAATGACTTCGCTTTTGTCTTTGTTTGTAAGAAAGCTTTCCACTACAGTCATTTTATTTTCGGTCAGTGTGCCTGTTTTGTCGCTGCAGATTACAGTGCATGACCCGAGCGTTTCAACAGAAAGCAATCTTTTGACGATGGCATCGGATTTTGCCATTTCGCTCATTCCAAGTGCCAGTGTCAAGGTCAGGACTGCAGGAAGACCTTCTGGAATTGCGGCAACGGCCAGCGATACTGCTGTCATGAATGTCTCGACAAGAGGAATTCCCTTCATGAATTCCATGATGAAAATGGCTATACAGACAACTATTGCAATTGCAGAGAGGATTTTCCCAAGCCTTCCTACCTTTTGCTTTAGCGGGGTGTCTTCATCCTCGCTTTGGACGATGTCTGCGATTTGACCCATTTGAGTATCCATTCCGATTGCGCTCACGACTCCTGTGGCGTTTCCGGAAACTATATTTGAGTCCATGTAGATCTCATCATCTTTTTGTTTTGGAATCGCTTCGGATTCCCCTGTGAGATATGATTCGTCACAGCTCAGGTTTTTGGCTTCAAGCAGTATCGCATCTGCGGGAACCTTATTCCCTTCCTCCAGAACTATGATGTCTCCAACCGTCAGCTCGCATGCATTGATTTGGAAAGTCTTGCCATCCCTTTTGACAACGGCCTTTTTAACCATCAGGCTTTTAAGCGATTCGACAGCCTTTTGGGACCGGTATTCCTGTATGAATCCTATGATTGTATTCAGCATGACTGCCAGAAGAATCACGCTTGCGTCAATTATGTCTCCGATGGCGAATGATGCGATGGCTGCTATAATCAAAAGAGCTATCAGAACGTCAATGAACTGTGAGAGAAACAAAACGTATGCCGGTGTTGGCTTTTTTTCTTCAAGCTCGTTCAATCCGAATTTTTTCTGTCTTTCAAGCGCTTCTTTTGTGCTCAATCCATTTGCTGATGTTTTGTATTTGGATAATATGTCGACCATAACATCACCTCAAGCAGTAGAAGCTTGCTTTTCTGAAATTTTTTAATTTCATTTTAACCTTGCCGGTATTTAAATCTTCGTTCGTCAGAGGCTTGATTATGAGCTGCGAGTCGACTTTCAGGGCAAGCTTCACCAGATATGGCTGAAGCTCGCTTGGCGGCCTGATGGAATAGATTATGTCAGCGTCGCTGTAAAGGTCAAGATTGGGATTTCTGATGTCGTCCCTTATTATGCTGTCATCTGCCGGTGCGATATCGGTTTTTATCAATGTGATGTTTTCCTTTTGTGATAGCTCATTGGCTATCCTGTCAAATTTTCCAACACCTATCTCGGCTATCTTGACGTTTTTGTTTTCGGATTCGCTGATTATATAATCCCTGAAATCTTGCCACATTTTCTTGTCCTCATTTTATATTAATTCATACAAACTATTAAATACATTGCTTTTAATATGTTATCTTAGCATGATTGTAAGAAAATTCCAACCCACAGATTTAAAAAGAGTCTTTGAAATTGAAAGCATGTCATTCAACCAGTCATATGGCATAAACATGTTTCAGCAATTGCATGACATGGGTGTGGGATTTTTGGTGGCCGAAAAGGACGGCTATGTGGTAGGCTATGTTCTCTTCTGGATCAAGTATGAGAATCAGGGCCATATAATATCTATAGCTGTCGACAAGAATTACAGGAGACGGGGGTATGGAACCCAACTTCTGGTGAAGGCCATTTCAATTCTGTCGCTTCTCCATCTTGATACAATCTATCTGGAAGTCAATGAGAACAACAGGGGAGCCGTCGAATTCTACGAGCAGTTCAGTTTTAAACAGGATCGCGTGGTCCCAGGATATTACGAGAACGGTGACGGAGCCATAGTGATGTATCTAAAGCTGGAGGGAGGTAAGATTTCCAGAAAGTAACTGTCGATATTCGTTGATCATTTCAGGTGGGAAGTTCCCTGTTAAATATAATGTTGCAAATATCAGGATGTAAATGACGAATATTGCAAGCTGGATGCGGCCATGCTTTTTGGCGACGGGATCTTTTCTGGTTGATAGGTAAATGGCTATTATCAAGCCGATAATGCCTCCCAAAAAGGAGAAAATGTAGCCTAAAACAATCAGCAGTCGGCTTGTTCTAGGAAAATTCTGCTGGCCTATGGTTTCTTTTCTAATCACAACGGGGTTTATGACGGTATTGTTTTGGAACTGGTTTTTAAAAAGCAATGGTGTGCCGCACTTCACGCAGAAATCAGCCTCATCAGGATTTTCATATCCGCATAATGGGCATGTCTGTGCACTGGTTTCTATTTTTGGAAATTCATATCCGCATTTGATGCAGAACCCATAAACGTCATCACTTGTCGAACCGCATTGCGGACATCTTCTAAATACCATACTTATAATTAATAAGTAATAGGTTTATAAAGTTTTTTAATTAATTGTTATATATGGTTGGTATCCATGATTGAAAAAATAGAAATCACGCAACGCTTCAATTTCAAACGCCTCAACAGGCACTATGAATGTTTCACCATTGACCTGGCAAATAAAAATGCTTATTATAAGATTTCGGAAAGGGGCAGTGGGGACAAGGTTTTGGATGAAAGCATGCTGTGTGATGATTCATGGATTGACATTCTGGTTGACCTGCGCTCCAAGATGACCAGCAAAATCCATTATCTGACAGATGAGGATGTTAACCGATTTCTAGATGACTTTGAGGGACTGGATTTGTTCAAAGGTTTTGAGGGTGAAGAGTTCCGATATTTTGAAAAGCTGGAGCTGATTTACTCCTGCATTGTCATAATCTATTCGAGCGACGGATATGCAGAATATAGCTTCAAGAACAAATTTCCAAAAAATTGGGTGAGTTTCGGCGAAATCTTAAAGGATTTGTTCGGTTTTGATGTTCTGCATTTGGATTATCAAAAGCAGCTGGCGACCCCTCTTTTTCATGACATTCGCTCCGATGGGGTTTATTCTGATGGCAAGAAATTAACTGTCAAGACAATTGAGTTCGGGCATTACCGCACTTACCCGTATGAACTGCCCAATCCCAGATTAATCATCAATTTTGAAGATAAGAGAATTGACGGATACATTCAAAAGGACTTGACCTCGGAGGATGAGAAGTCCATATTGAACCTTTTGGAGGATTATCATGTTTTCTCCTGGATTTTAAAAGATTATCACAACAAGTCTCAGGCTCGTGACCCTGACGATCTGGAAGGATATGACTGGTATCTGGAAATGGTCCTTGAAGGAGATGTCATCTGGCACATATTCGGATATAATGAATATCCAGACACTTATGTCCATTTGGCAAGGAGGGTAATTGAAATGACTGGGATGGATTTGCTTGAAATGAATACCATTTCCGGCGAGGATATTGAGTTATTTAATAAATTCGGAGATAGGATTTTATCCAAATAGCTATTTTTTTCATTAATTATTTATATTTAAAAAAAGATACTTATTACTATTATATTAATTTAATTTTTATAGGGATAACATGGCTGAAGTATCATCAAAAGAATTATATGAATTTAAAAAAGCATTAAAAGAATTGGCGCAAAAGAAAGGTAGAGGTACAGAGCTTGTTTCCGTTTATATTCCACCTGATAAGCAATTGAGTGATGTTGGTAAGCACATGAGGGACGAGCTTGGTCAGAGCGCTAACATCAAGAGTAAACAAACAAGAAAAAATGTACAGTCCGCTATTGAAGTAATCCTGCAAAGGATTCGTTTATATAAGCAGCCTCCTGAACATGGTCTGGTGCTGTTCGTGGGAATGATTCCGAAAGGAGGTCCCGGTACAGAAAAGATGGAGACCTATGTTATAGAGCCGCCTGAACCGGTCACAACCTACTGGTATAAATGTAACAACGAATTCTTCCTCGAGCCTCTTGAATACATGATTGAGGAAAGGGACACCTATGGGGTTGCCGTAATCGACAGAAGGGAAGCCACCATCGCATCAATGAAAGGTAAGAAAATCAATATCCTGACTCACATTACCAGTGGGGTTCCTGGAAAGCACAAGGCTGGAGGACAATCCCAAAGAAGGTTCGACAGGGTTATCGAACAGGCAGCTCACGAGTTCTTGAAGCGTATAGGTGACCACATGAACGACGATTTCCTGCCTCTCAAGGATGACCTTAAAGGAATCATCATAGGGGGACCTGGATTTACAAAGAACGACTTTGCAGATGGGGACTATCTTAACTATGAGCTTAAGCAAAAGATATTGGCTATTGAGGACACTTCATATACTGGGGACTTCGGTATTCGTGAAGTGATTGAGAAATCCGCCCCTGTCTTAAGTGATTTAGATGTAATTCATGAAAAGGAGCTTGTCCAAAGGTTCTTAAGGGAATTGACCAATGACAAGGGATTGGCTTCCTATGGTGAGGATGAAGTCAGAAACAACTTGACAATAGGTGCGGTTGACACATTGCTTCTGTCTGAGGATTTGACAGCGCTTCGAAAGAAGTTTGTCTGCCCTACCTGTGGCGTTGAGAAGGAATTCACTGTAAAATCACAATCCGAAGCGGACAAGATTGAGGAAAGATGTCCAAATTGCAATGAGCTTTTAAAAGAAGAGGAATCCGCTGACTTGGCCGATTACTTTGTTGAAAAGGCTGAAGAAATGAGCACTAATGTCGAGTTCATATCTACCGAAACCGATGAGGGAATGCAGCTTTTCAGGGCATTCGGTGGAATAGCCGCAATATTGAGATATCACGTTGAATACTAGTTTTTATAGCTGTTTGGAGACTTGTCCAAATTGGTTATAATATTTTTCACTCTTTTTTTCTTTTTCGGAATGTAAAATTCGTTCAGGCCTTCCTCCAGGCGTATCCTGTTTATTAATTTGTAAAACAGGTATTGAGAAATTTCACACTCCTCATTCAGTTCGATGTATAATGAGTGTGGGGTTCTTTTTTTGGACAGGTAGTTTTCCTTCAGCTTGTTGTATTGGGATCTTTTTATTTTCTCAGCCATCTATTCACCGGTTTTATTATTTTGTATATCAAAAAATAATTTTTGCTGTATATTGTATCTTAATATGTTGATTATGCCTTATAAAGTGATGTGCTTTTCTAATTTTGATATAATTTTGTTTAATTTATTTGTTCTTATTGTAATGATTGTTTTACATTGGCTTTCATATTCCGCTAATTTTGAAAATTTTTTAGCGGCGTTTCGTTGGCAATCATTTTCCGACTTTGTCCACCAATTAATTATTTTAACTAGACAGTTTGGATTAATATCCAAAAAGGAATATCTAATTTAAGCCATTCTTTTGAATTGTTTATAAATTGTTTAAGCTAATTCTTGGTTTCTTTGAATAATATTCGGATATTTTATTAAAAATTGAAAAATATTAAATATAAGAAAATTCAAATACATTATTATATTGTTAAATTTGGCCATATGCCAGCAGATGAAGATTTAATGATATGATTCTAAATTTTATTTGGAGGAATATTTTTGTCATACGTAGACGAAGTAATTGAAACTATTATAGAACAAAACCCTGCTGAACCGGAATTCCACCAAGCTGTACGCGAAGTAATGGAATCCTTAAGGGTTGTAATTGAAGAAAACGAAGAAGAATACAGAAAAAACGCACTTCTTGAAAGATTGGCTAATCCGGAAAGGCAATTGAAATTCCGTGTCCCATGGATTGACGACAACGGCCAAGTGCAAGTCAACACCGGATACAGAGTACAGTTCAACAGTGCAATCGGACCTTACAAAGGCGGATTACGTTTTCACCCATCTGTAAACTTAGGTATTATCAAATTTTTAGGTTTCGAACAAATTTTCAAAAACTCCTTGACTGGCCTTCCAATCGGTGGAGGAAAAGGTGGATCTGACTTTGATCCTAAAGGAAAATCAGACAGAGAAATCATGGCATTCTGCCAATCCTTCATGACTGAATTATGCAAATACATTGGTGCAGATACTGATGTTCCTGCTGGAGATATTGGAGTAGGTGGTCGTGAAATCGGATTCTTATTCGGCCAATACAAAAGAATCAGAGGATTATACGAAGGAGTATTAACCGGTAAAGGATTATCCTTCGGAGGTTCATTAGCTAGAACTGAAGCTACCGGATACGGATTATTATACTTTGTAAACGCTATGCTAAAAGCAAACGACATTGACATTGCAGGAAAAACCATTGTAGTGTCCGGTGCAGGTAACGTAGCAATTTACGCAATCGAAAAAGCTCAGCAATTAGGCGGTAAACCTGTAACCTGTTCAGATTCAACCGGTTGGATTTACGACCCTGAAGGAATCGATGTTGAGTTATTAAAAGAAATCAAAGAAGTAAGAAGAGAAAGATTGACTGCATATGCTGAAGCGAGAGAAAGCGCAGAATACCACGAAGGCAAAGGCGTATGGACAATCAAATGTGACATCGCTCTTCCATGCGCTACCCAAAACGAATTGCAATTGGAAGACGCTAAAATCTTGGTTGAAAACGGTGTTTTAGCTGTTGGTGAAGGTGCAAACATGCCGACCACCATCGAAGCTACTGAATACCTCCAGGAAAATGATGTATTGTTCTCACCGGGTAAAGCATCCAATGCAGGTGGAGTAGCTACTTCCGCACTTGAAATGTCTCAAAACTCACAAAGGTTATCCTGGACATTTGAAGAAGTTGACGGAAGACTTCAAACAATCATGGAAGATATCTTTGCAAATGTTGCAGCTGCAGCTGAAGAATACGACTTAGGTAAAAACTACGTTGCAGGAGCAAACATCGCAGGATTCAAGAAAGTTGTTGACGCAATGAACGCACAAGGAATCGTATAGATTTCCTTGTTTATTTTTTCTTTTTTTAGGTTATTTAAGTTTTATTTAACTTATAACTTATTTTTTAGCATATTTATTTAAAATTAATGTAAATTAATTGGATTTATTTATTTTAGGGTATTTTTATTAGGTTATTTTTTAGTATGTTTTTGTGCAAAATAACACTTCCAAAAATTTCATTATTTTTATAAAATAGATTCTATAGTTAGAATTTCTCTTAAGTTTTTCATTTCCAAGAATGATATTAAATATATTTAATTACAATAATTATAAATAATATATTTGATATAATTAATGTATATAATTAACTTCAATGTACTGGAGGATTCGCCATGGCAATGAAAACAATTCGTGTAACTGAGGAAATTCATACCAAACTAGCTCATTTGGGTTTAAAATCCGAAACATACAATGATATTATAGCTAGATTAATTGACGTGTATGAAAGAATGTATTTTGATGAATTAAGTGATGAAGACGCAGATTACTATAATGAAAGGATTAGGCATTTTGAAAGCGGCGACTACAGCGGCACCAGAAAAGTTGATTTAAATGCCATCCGAAAATAATTCTGAAGTGAATTATGAACTTTTTGAAGATAGATTTCCTTGTTTATTTTTTCTTTTTTTAGCTTAATATTTGGTCATATGATTATTGGGGAATTTTTAAATTTTTAATATTATTTTAACTTGTTAAACTTTATTTTTTCTTGCTTTCAATTGTTTTTACTCGAGTTTTTCTTGTTTTCATCGTAGGGTGGTATCTGGGGGTTCATCGTGTTTTTTCATATCTGTGATTTTATGCGCTGTCGCACTTCAAAAGTTAATATGTACTATCTTTTACTAAACTAATATTAAATTTCTTTTATATTCAATTGAAATTAGTCAAATGTTTTAATTATTAAACTGAGATTAATTTTCTTTTGAAATTTAAAATAAAGTAACTGGAGGCAGTACCATGGATATTGAATATATTAAAGATAATTATAAATTCGAAACATTAACTGAAAAGCATGATTTGAGTAATTTTGAATGTGGCTCTGATGATTTAAATGATTTTATTAAAAATGATGCATTAAACCAACAGATGGATAAAATAAATATCACTAAAGTAATAATTTGTGATGAAGAAATTATTGGGTTTGTATCATTGCTGACTGACACTATCCCTTTGAAAAACATTCGGGATGAAAATATCCGGTTAAAATTAAAACCTCATTACAATGAAGATGTTGAAAATGTTCCAAAAAAGAAACCCTTGCCTGCAATAAAAATAGGAAGATTTGCAATTGATAAAAAATATACGAATAATGGTTTAGGTTCACATATCCTAAGAAATGTCATAAACTCCATTAGGAAATTATCTGAAAATGATGTAGGTTTAAGGTTTATCGTCGTTGAAGGTTATGCCAGTGCTTATAATTTTTATGCGGTCCATAATCACTTTTCAAACTTAAAAAAAGATGATGAATTAATTAAAGAGAAGTTAGACAGGATTATTCAACAAAATCCTGAACAAACTTTCTACTTGTATCTTGATCTCAAGAAAAGTTAAAATAGTACTATTCTTTGAGATTCGCATTTTTTTCTAAATTCACGGTCTTCTCTGCTAGGAGGTTCATTCATTTTCCTTAAAAAATCCCTAGCTTCTTTACCATATAATGTTGGAGTTTCACCAATAGGTTTTGCCATGTGCATTCACCTCAGTAATATTTTAATATTTAATTGTTTTTTGTCCTTTAAATAGTTTACATTTTTCATTAATTTGGTAAATAATTATTTTTTTTTAAGATTATGCAAATATTTATATAGTATGGTTTTTTCAAAGCAATTTTACATATTAAAAGCAATTTTTAAGGTTTAATGGGAAGTTTTTATTAGGATCTATTTTTTAAAAGTAGGGTGGTATCACCCAATTCCCGCACAAGGAATCGTATAGATTCCTATCTTTTTTTGGTTAATGAATATTATTTAGTAAAATATGTATTATATTAATTCTTTTTTAAGCTTTCTAAAAATTAAATGAATTTATTTATATTATAGTTTTTAACATATAGTTACTTAGTGATATCTATGAAGGCTTTAAAAATACTGGTTATCATGCTTGTTTTAATTATGTCGGCAGGGGCTGTTTGTGCAGCGGATGCCATTTCTAGTGATGATGCAGGTAATGATGGTCAAATAATTCTAGAAACTATACAAGAAAATGATAATTTAGAAAGTATACAAGAAGGCGATACTTTAGAAACTACGCAGAATGATGTTTATTCGGAGGGTGAAGCTTCATTCACTGATTTGAAAAAAGACATTGCCAATTCAACTGGTGTTTTTGTGATGGATTGCGACTATAAATTTGACAGCATTTTCGATAACTTTACCACAGGCATAATAATTGACAGGGACAATTTTGCCATTGAAGGTAATGGATTCACAATCGATGCGAACGGTCAGTCTGCAATATTCACTATCAATTCAAAAAATGTGACAATAAATAACCTCACATTCATAAATGCAAAAGCTTCTCAGGGTAGTGTTCTTTTAATCGCCAAGAATGCGAGCGTAACAACAAACCATGTCAATTTCATAAACAACACTGCAAAGGATAGCGTAATTTGTGATAGGGGATTATATTACAGTAACTATGACACATTCCGTGATTGTACTGCAAATATGGGAGTTATAAAAGTAATCCAAGGAGAATTGTATGTTGATAGTGCAGTCATGACAAGCTCCAAAATGTTGAACTGGGGTTTTATTTATACTGAGACTGGTCTTTCCAATATCACAATTGCCAATTCAATCTTTGCAAATACCACTTCCAACTACTCTGCGGCAGTCAGGGGATGTGAAAGAACATTCATCAGGAATACAAAATTCTTTAACCTATATTCTGAAATCTCTGCGGGGGCAGTTGCTCTTAAAGATGTAATAATTGGTAAAATTGACGGATGTACATTCATCAATGCCTCCTCTCAAAAAAATGGGGGAGCAGTGTTGATTGATGTTGTTGGAGAAGGGGAATATAATGGATATGTCACAGTCAGCAATTCCAGTTTTGCTGATTGCCGTTCCGGATTTGGTGGAGTAATAATACAATATGGTGGAGGTCTTACAGTAGTTTCCTGTAATTTCACAAACAATTCCGCTGATTTCGACGGTGGTGCAGTATATACCTCTCAATCTAAAGTTTATATTCTAAATTCTTCATTCACCGAAAACCGCGTGGAATATGGGGGCATTCGAGGAAGTTTTGGTGGTGCAGTCTATTGCGATAGTTCTCAATTGTACTTCACTGGCAATAACTTAACCAAAAATTCCGCACAATATGGTGGAGGAATATCTGGCTTTGACCTAGGTTATTATATTGATGGCAATACATTTAAGGACAATACCAATTTCAACGGTAGCTTTGATGACATCTACACAATATTTGATGATGCTCAATCAAGTTTTGGTGTCAACATATATAGTGGTGAAAATTCCCGTGACCTGAACAATACCGATTATGCTACAATAATGGATATTGAAGGAATGGCACTTGTAATATTGAACAATACAATTGATACGGTAGTTATTCCTTCCAAATTTGATTTGCGCGATTGGGGATGGGTCACACCTGTCAGAGACCAAGGCCGTGCAGGATCATGCTGGGCATTCGGATCTTCTGGTGCAATTGAATCCGCAATATTGAGATATTTGGGTATTGAAATGGACATTTCTGAAAATAACATGCAAGATGTCTCATTGGAGTACAACCCTTATGGGATTATAAGCTTCACTGAAGGAGGTTCTGCAGATATGGGTGCTGCTTATGCATTAAGTTGGTTTGGTGTATTCTCATCAGAATATGATGTCTATGACCAGTTGGGTAAAATCTCACCTATAATCGCTGTGGCCAACAGCATCCACTTCCAGGATGTTGTTTTCGTACCTGCCCGCAAAAATGTAACCGATAATGACTTGTTGAAACGAGCCCTATTGAAATATGGTGCTCTATCCGTTACCTATGCTGCCGATCAGGTTCCTCCACTCTTGAATCCGAAAACTTCCGCACAATACAATAATGAGACAGAAGTGGCTGACCATGTTGTTTCATTGGTCGGTTGGGACGATCACTATTCAGCAAGCAACTTCTTGATTACTCCTCCTGGCGACGGTGCATGGATAATCAAAAACAGTTGGGGAGCAATTAATGGGGATGGAGGATACTACTACATTTCCTATTATGATTTGAACTTTGCAACCAATGATATTTCAGTCGGATATGTGCTTGAAAATACAGTCAAATATAACAAGAACTATCAGTATGACATTCAGGGCAAAATTGTCCACTTTAATTTATCAACAGAATACCGCAATAATTTTGTAGCTGTTGATGATGATTTGATTGGGGCTGTTGGAACCTACTTCAACGATACCAATGTGGAATATAGCATTGAAGTTTATGTAAACGATGTCTTGAGACTTGTACAGGATGGTGTTTCTCCATTTGCAGGTTTCCATACTATCAAATTTGACTCATATGTTCCAATTAAAAAAGGAGATGTCTTCACAGTTAAAATCAAATCAAATTCCGTTCCGTTTTTAGTAAACTCAAGACAACATTATGTTGAAGGCTCCTCACAGGTCTTCATTGAAAATGAGTGGAAAAATGTGTCTTATATGGAAGAATTGCACGGTGTTCATTTTGTTGCCTCTGTAAAAGCATACACAGTTGCTGATGATACCAAAATCATCAACAACAATGACATTGCAGTCGATTATGCCGGAGGTTCCTACTTCTCAGTTAAGGTCGTAACCGATGACGGCCATGCAGTCGGTGAGGGCGAAACTGTAAAATTCACAATTGACGGAAAAACATCCTCTGTCAAAACTGACATCAATGGTGTGGCTAAAATCAAGATAACTAATGTTCCTAAAAAATACACAATGACAACCACATATAATGGAAAATCAGTTAAAAACACAGTCACCGTAAAACAGGTCCTCACAACAAGTAAGGTCACAGTCAAAAAGACTGCCAAGAAGTTTACCTTAAAGGCAACCCTTAAAATCAACGGCAAAGTTGTTAAAGGCAAATGGATAACCTTCAAGTTCAACGGTAAAACCTACAAGGTCAAGACCAATTCAAAAGGTGTTGCGCAAAAGACCTTGAACAAAAAAGTTATCAACAAGCTCAAGAAAGGTAAAACCTACACAGTTAAAGTGATTTACCTTAAGGATGCAATAAAAACAACAGTTAAAGTTAGATGATTTTTTTCATCTACACTTATTTTTTTTACATAGAAGTTTTTGGTGAACTTTAATCATTTTAATGAAATTCTGACCGTGTTTTGTATTACTTTTTAATTGTCAAGGTATTAAAAATCTTCAAAATAGCTGTCGGTTCACACAAGGAATCGTATAGATTTCCTTGATTTTTTTCTTTTTTTTAAGAGTTTTTAACTCTTCTTTTTTTTTATTTTAATTTAGTTTTAGTAAAATATGATTTTAACTTATTAAACTTTATTTTTTCTTGTTTTTAAGCATGAAAGGGCGAAATTGTAAAACAAAAATTATTTATATGTCAATCGATAAATTTTTCAATGTGTTGCGATTATGAAATTTAGAAAAGAAATTATTATTTTTTCATTAATAATACTATTCATGCTAATGTCTGCCGTTAGTGCAGAAGAAAATATAACCGTTGATGATGGAGCTGATTCAACTTCAGATTACATTGAGTTAGAGTCTGATCAAGGTTATATTGAAAATAATATTAGCGAGAATCCCATCCTAGATGATGATGTTATGGATGATGATAATAGCTCAGAAGAAGATGTTGAACAGGATGCCTGCACTGGCTCATTTGACAAGCACGGCGCCTATCTAGACTATGGGTTTAATGGCGCATCCTATGCTAAAACTTCTTCAATTAAGAATTTTGCTGTTCACAAATCATCTCCATGTTCATATTATTCAAAGGGTGATGATGCAGATGTTAGAGATAATGAAAATAGTATTGATGCAATGCTTTCTAATTTTCAATCACCAGATGTTATGGATTTTGAAGCATTAAATGATATTATTAATGATATTCACACCGAAGATCTTTTTGAGGAAACATACTCCAGTTACAGACAATATTTTGATTATTTAATATTTGATTCATTAAGAAACTTAATTGAAGAAAATAATATTGGAGATGTTTTTAATGATGAAATGGAATTATTCATGGAATCTGATAGTAATATTTCGGATATGCTGATTATTCAGGACGATATGACATTAATGAATCAAACATTTGATTTAAATACAATGCCTGACGATTGTATTAATTCATTTGAGATGGAATCGGATATGCAATTATCTGATGATGTGGGTTGTTGGCGTGATTCACAAGACGATTCTGATAAGACTGTAGCAATGCAGAGTTTTAAATTTAGCCAACAGATTAATTGTTTATCGAGCAATATATCGGAAAATATTCAACCTACTTTTTATCATATGATTGGATGTGAATGTACCAACACCAGCTTCACTAAACAGTATAGTTATGAAAATCTTCCAAAAGTTAGTGAATTTGATACCATTACCTATGCTGAAGAAGATAACCACGATTATGTTCTCTTTAAAAAATATAATGTCAATTCTCCATTTATTGTAGAAAATACTTCTATTTTTGTATTATTTGGAGTAATTGAAATCAAAATCCCTTAAAAAAACTTAGGGATTTTCCCGCTATTTTTATAAAATATTTAAATTAATGAAAAATATTTTTTCTTATTTTAAATATTGGGAATAATTTTTTTAGCTCGGATCTTATTATTTTTTAAAAAATAAATGCACTAAAAAAATGGCATTTTAATATTGAAAATAATTTAAAGCTAAAAACATTATTTCTAGTTTTTAAAGAGAATTAGGAATAAAAATTAAAATCGAGGTTTAATAAATGAAATCTAAAACTAAAATAATTATATTTTCATTGCTTATATTGATGCTGTCAATTTCAGCAGCAAGTGCACATGAAAATATAATCGAAGATGGAAACAACACAGTAAATGATATAATAGGTATTAATCATTTTGATTTTGGATTGGATGATGATGGGTTAGATGATGATTCTGATGATTGGGATGATGATTCTGATTTAGATGAGGATGATGATGATTGGGATGGCGATGAAGACCTAGATGATGATTATTGGGACGATGATGATTGCTGGGATGATGATGAAGACCTAGATGATGATTATTGGGACGATGATGATTATTGGGATGATGATGAAGACCTAGATGATGATTATTGGGATGATGATGAAGACCTAGATGATGATTATTGGGACGATGATGATTATTGGGATGATGATGAAGACCTAGATGATGATTATTGGGACGATGATGATTGCTGGGATGATGATGAAGACCTAGATGATGATTATTGGGACGATGATGATTGCTGGGATGATGATGAAGACCTAGATGATGATTATTGGGATGATGATGATTGCTGGGATGATGATGAAGACCTAGATGATGATTATTGGGATGATGATGATTATTGGGATGATGATGAAGACCTAGATGATGATTATTGGGACGATGATGATTATTGGGATGATGATTATTGGGATGATGATGAAGACCTAGATGATGATTATTGGGACGATGATTGGGATGGAAATTATACAAATTCATCCATAAAATTCTACAAATTAATTTCATACTATCGTAATGAAACAGCCATATATAAAACCACCTCTTCAATTGGAAACATGTCCTATGCTGATTTAGGTAGTGAAGAGGATTGTGAAGACACATGGGGTAATGATTCTGATGATTGGAATGAGGATTCCCAAGAAGAGTCCGGTCTAAAAGATTTACAATCTTTCATGACTGCCTGTCTTGGAGCTTCAGCAAGTTTTGAAGCCCCTGACGTATTATCAGAAAATCATGGATCTGTTTTAAAAAGCATTAATCAAGGTCAAAATCTCTTAGATGATGAAAAAGAAGGTAATGTTACTGGTGATAAGGATTATGATACAATAAATTTCTCATCTGATGATGATTTGGATGTTTTAGGTTTATTGGTTTCCATATTGCTTTGTATTTTATTGTTAATATAAGAATTTAAAAGGAAGTGTTAAACTACGAAGTTTTAGAAATCATGTTATTTGCATTATTAGGGGGTGTTGAACCTCCTTTAATGCATATGGTGAGATTTGAGAAATAAAACAATGTTTTTTTAGGAATTTTTACAACACTTCTTCTTTAAAGAATGCATGCAATTAATGTGAATGCCTATAAAAATGTTGTAATACTTGGCATTCTGTTTGGAAATAGTGATTCTGCTTTTGGCGGTGAATTTGTTCAATTGGATGGAATAGGACCTACACACTCAATGTGGCTTGCCTTAAAGACACAATAAAATCAATCGTTAAAGTCAGATGACCTTTTTCATCTACTTTTTTTAATTATTTTCCATAGTTATAATGATGGGATGAGTATATATTATTTTTTTCATTCTAAAGATTCTCAAAATTGCTGTCAGTTCACACTAGAGTCCGTACAGGTTCCTCAATTTCTTTTTTTTAACAGACTCTTAGTATGCCATCAACCTTATCGAAATCATCATCAAATGACAATATCTCATGTATGCCGTTTTCTTTCATGGTGTGGATTGCAGTGCAGTCGGCCAGGGACAGTGTTCCGTCAAATTTGAGGTAATATCTAAGTGATTCTTCAAGTAATGTATCTGATTTAAATATGGTGAAGTTATCTTTAATATATTTAAATGCCATTACTCCTACTTTTCCGCCGTGACAGCTTCCAATGAGATTCAATGATTCAATAATCATCGGTTCGGTGATTATTTTGTCTTCAGATTTTAGTTTTTCAAGAAGTCTGACTGCATCGTTGTGCCACTGGTCTTTTTCGACTATTAATGCAATTATGTAAGATGCATCTACAAATATCAAGTTATCACCATTTCAATCCTTTTGAACCTCTTTTTTTGATCTCAACGCTGTTATATGGTAATTCTGTTTTTATTAATCCTATTATGTCTTCTTCTGTAACTTTCTTTTCGATTTTCAATAGTATCCCTTCTTCTGTGTTTGTCCATGAAATTTCGTCCCCTGCAACAATGTCATAATGTTTTCTAAAATCTGCAGGAACTACGACTTGATTTGAAGAACTTACTTTTGTTATTGCATACATATAAATCACTTCCAATAATATAATGTATATTATGATTTATAAAGTATTTATAATTATACTTTATATTTTATAATTTGCAAAGTAATTCTTCAAATTTTTTATCTTAAAGAATGCAAGAATACCACGACTTCTTTAAAGTCGTGGATGAATTGCACAATTGGGTGTACAATTATTTTTTAAGAGTATGTCATGGGAGTTTTCTCATAAATAATTCGTTAGGTGCTTTTTTTATCTATTTTTATTAATTCGGTATAATATATGTTTTTTTTATAAAATTTCATGTTCTTTTTTTTATGAAGGAATTATTGCTTTTGGAGTAGAATATTGCTTTTAATTCGTAATCAGATTACTTTTCACATGCTCTTTGGTGTTATTTAAATACTTGCTAAGTCATATTTAGTATTAGGGTAGTATTATGTCTCTAAATTTTATTAAGGGGGATTGTTGTTGATGAGATTTGTTAATAAGAATTTGAAGATTAGGATTTATCCATCTAAGGCGGATAAAAACGATAAAGGAGATAA